>JAGQQS010000380.1 GCA_020426105.1 Planctomycetaceae bacterium | reverse complement strand
GAACCCAAGACAGGTTTGTTGAATCAGGGTGACCGCGGCCAGTTGTCAAACTTAATTGCGCAATCTGCGATACTGAGAACCGTCTCACTGGCAAACTCAGTCGATGAGAATGCAGGAGATAAGCCTGCGGCTGAAGCGTCTGAGGCAGACGCTGCTGGTACTCAAACGGCCGCGGAAGCACCGGCGACGACACCAGCAGACACGACGGAAGCACCTGAGTTTGTTATTCCGAAGATTGAGTACAAACCCCTGGACGATGAATTGAAGGCAGAAATTCGAGAACAGATGCTGGATGCGAAAGTGCGCACAGCGCTGACTGACAGACTTGACGAAGTGATGGCGGCAATTAAGAAACTTGACGATAAACGCAGTGGATTTCGATTCGCACTGTTTGAAAAGAATCGGGATATCTCACAGGACGAGTTGCATCAAAAAATGCTGGAGAACGCGACGGAGACATTGGAAGCATTAAAGGCTCTGGCGGCGGAAAAGGGCTTTGAATTCGTTGAAACGCCGCTGCTCAATTACTCTGAACTTTCAGAAGCGGAGTCATTTCCGATTGGGGCCGCGACGGTATCGCCGGGAGAAACAGTTGCTCAGCGAGTATTTTCATCATTTCCGGGTGACACAAAAAATGCCGCGACCCTTTTCGTCGGTCAGCGAGCCGTGAAGAACGAGTTTGATCCGGACGGCGGTGAAACCCGATATGCGTGGGTCATTACCGAATATTCTCCAAGTCATGTTCCGGCGCTCGATGATCCAGGCATTCGTGAACAGGTTGTACTGGCCTACAAACGTACGAAGGCTCGTGAGCTGGCGAAAAACCGCGCGGAGGAACTTGTGAAGGTGATCGAAGATGGATTATCCAAACCCGACGGTGAGAAAAAGACGATGTCCGAGTCGATGGAGGGGCAGACCATCCTTGGCAAGGAAGATTCGACTGTATTGTCCATGCGGCAGACGCTGCCGTTTTCGTGGATGGAGCAATCCATGACTCCGCAAATGAATTTTATGCAACAGCCAACTGCGAGATTATCGAGCATTCGGTTTGCGGATGAAATCGGCGGCACGATTCGATACGCCGGACCAAAGTTCATGCAGGCCGTGTTTGAGGACCTGAACAACAACGAAGTTGGAGTCGTCCCCAATGAAGATTTCAGCAGTTACTACGTCGTGCAGGTTCTTGATCGCACGCCGGGAGATAAGGATGGTGAAGAGATCCTGCGTCAGCAGTTCCTGACGGAAGGCAAGCAGTTTGGATTCTCCCGCGGCGCAGTCGCCAGTGTGATTCAGAGCGATGTGGCTGGCCCGACAGCGCTGGAGTGGGAAAAAGCGACGTGGCGAAAGTACGGCATCGACCCGGACGAACCTCAGGAAGAGTAGCATCGGTGGTCAATACGGCGCAGACCACATGATTCTTGTGGGGTGCGCGTGGCGGCTGTCCTCCAATGGCGTCCATTCACGGCGAGTGGACGCCATTCCAAACGTGCGGTTGTCGGAAGGGAGTGATTGGCTTACGGGGCAGGAGGCGGGATTCTGCGATCAAAGACAAACGGCTCGGCCTGATCGTCGGTGATGGTGACTTTTACCGGCGGCGCAATTCCTCCCTGATCGATCTGAACACGCAGCACGTTTTGAGCTGTGAACGGTCGATCATGGATCCAGCGATGCCCGTCACCATGCAGGTACAGCACTGGTTTGTTGAACATCTGAGCGGCCTCGACGAACGGATCAAAAAAGTCATTGTGATCGGCCGCCGGACGGGCATGCCCAAAAACGACCATGCTTGTGGCTTTCGCGCCGAACTGCTTTAGGTTCAGGCGAATCCAGTCAATACAATCACTATGTCGCTGCTTCCATTCTTCCGCATCGTGAACACGTCCGCCGACGATGTTCACTCCGATAAACAACACGTCACGCTGCATGAATGAAAAATTTTCTTCGCGCTGCAGCTGGCGAAACACCGGCAGGCGATGCTGCCACCGCTGATCGAACCGCATAAAGTAAGTTCTCCAGTACGTCCAGGCCTGTGCCGGATCGGGAGCAATACAGTCATTCCATTCATTATCACCGGGAATAATGAATAGTGGCGGCACGGCCTTACTCAGCATGCCTGACACCTTTACATAAATCTCTTCGTCGCAAGGCGGTGCGCCACGTTTGATGTCGCCTACATGGACAACGAATTCCGCATCTTTGGGCAACTCCGCAATCTGTATCGGGAGCAGCACGTCTTCGGCCGTGTCGTACGGCACGTCGCCCATCGCGCAAAAAGAGATTCGGCTGTGAATTTCCTGTCCACCGGGCTCGTCCGCCGGAGTTTTTGCCGTGAACGACAAGAGGGTTAACAGGAATGTCAATCCGGTGCGCGTTGTCATAAATCATGATCCTTGGGGGCGTGATAGTCGATGTCCTTCCGAATGGTCTGCATCGAACCTCTTCGATCAATCACCATTCTGATATCTGTCACGTCATTTCGCATGAGTCGTAACCTCTGGAAGTTCAAACCGGGGAAAGCAATTCGCTCATCCCTGTCTCATTACTTCGTGCAACTCTTCAGCAGCAGCAGTAATTTGTGAACATCATGCCGAGAGTTCATCGAATTGGCAATGAACAGTGTCAGGTGCTCCGACAGAAGTGTTCGAATCCAGCGGGCACGAAAACCACGCGTACTCGCCTCAATGCCAGCCAATCACTCAACGCGTTGCGTCCTTTACCGGAGCGACGTTTTGGCCATACGGGCACGGCCGTTATTCCAGTGCTGCGTGTGCAACACAGACTTCGTTTGGGGCCTCGTGCACGGTTCCGCTCGCGAGAAATATCGTGAAGGGATCAGACTGGAAAAACCACGTGAACTTTGCGAGCTGATGCAATCAGTTTGGACTGAAGGCGTTAACAGCAGCGCGATTGGCAGGCTGTGCTGTCGAGGTTCACCGGAGAGGTTGTTCAGCAGCGACTTAAAACGCGTTTGAACAATTGCGGCAGAATCGGAAACGCCGTTTGGCCCGTGCGAACCGGGAAATATTAATGAACCTGTCTTTTCAAATCCACGGCTGGAAACGGCGGATTGATGACCTCGAAGGCCATCGTGATCGAAGGCAGTCGCGAACGAAGCTCATCGCAATCCGAAGGGCATCGGAGACGGCAGATTCCTACTGTACTTTCGTGCGAACCAGTCCCGCGAATACGCCCCGAATTTCCACTCGTGCTGCAGGAAATTCCCGCGGCTGCATTTGTTCATTTGCTGGAATCAGCGTGACAATGTTACTCTTTCTGCGAAATCGTTTCAGGGTAACTTCGCTGCTGTCCACCACGGCCACCACGATGTCGCCGTTTTTAGCCACGCTGGTATACCGAACAATAGCCAGGTCCCCGTCGTTGATCCCAGCCAGAATCATCGACGTCCCTTTGACCCGCAACAGAAAATGCTGATGTGGATCGAATGTTTTTGTCAAATCAAAAGTTTCGACATCTTCGATTGCTTCAATGGGGTTGCCAGCGGCAATATCTCCCAGGACTCGAAATGGTGTTGATTGATGTCCTGCCTCTCCCAGCATCAGATCGGGGTCAAGACCGAGTTCTTCAGCGATTCGAGTCAACGAATCCCTGCCAATTTTATCCTGACCGTTTTCGATCTTGGACAGATGGCTGAAGTGAATTCCAACCTGACTGGCAAGGGCGCGGAGTGAGACACCGCGCGCCTGCCGGGCTTCCCGAATCATTCGGCCGACTGACGAAGTCATTGCAGCACCTGCAGTGAGGCTGCGATTTTCTGGAGCATCGCCCCCTGAAAGGCAGGTAGTTCAGCCCGGCGAATCTGGATTTCCGCCGGTGCGTCGATCGCCAGGCGACAACTGGTTTCTGTGGTTTGAGCGACAACGATGCGGATGTTGTCGTTGATAATGATCTCTTCCCCTGTACGGCGTCTGAGCACAAGCATGGCACACCCTCCAATTGAGTGAAATCGGACGGAAAGTCCGAATGTTGGGGTATAGCCCAACATCCGGATCATAACGACAAACGATTTCCTGCCAAGATCAATTCGGGGATTTTCCAGTCACAGTCGGAGAAACAGTTTGTTTTTTTCGAGATAGCGTACCATCAGCAGAGTTGTCACGAAGAACATGGCGAAGACCAGCAAGCCCCACCAGATCGGGGAGTCATCGGGTGTCAGGCCATGGAATCCGCGCATCAGCATTTCATGAATGATGTAAGCCGCCAATGGGTTCTGGCCCAGTGTTCGGAAGACGCCGAGCTGCAGTCCGCCAATGTCCACAACAACAATAAAGATCGCATACAGAAACATGCCAAAACCAGTCGCAAATAATGTGAATGGAATTGAAACCATGCGTTTCTTATCCATCAGCCAGTAACTCACCAGCTGATTCTCGCGATCTGGTTTGACGAAGGGCGGATCGGCCCAGCCCCACGTCGCATTTCGCAGTCGTTCCAGCGAAGGTACGACGGGATCCACGGCAATTTTTCCGAGCGAGTCAATTTTGCGTGCGTAGGTTTTCACTTTTGCTTCGCCCGCTTGTTCACGCCGTTTCAATGCCTTCAGTTCCGGACTCGGCGCAGTTTCGGCGGTTTGTGTTTCTGTCAGTTTCTGGATTTCCGATTTCACCGATTCCAGTTCATCCTCTGCCGCCGTCTTCGATGCAACAAGGGAAGTCCGCGTGTCGTCAACGAGTGACTGCAGGGCCGGATTGTCGTCGTACAGCCGCGAGAGACAATTTGTTAGATAGCCGCCAGCCATCAGGCCCAGCGACACGATCAGGAGGGCGCTCCAGGCCTTTGGCGCTGTGCGTGACGCAATCAGGTCATAGGTGAGAGTGCCCGCGAGCATTGGAAGAGACCACGCAAGCGGACCGAAAAAGCCTCCGTCCCATACGGTATTCGTGTGCGCGCCGAAAAACGCATTGAACCAGTTGGGAAAACCGTTCGCAAAATCGTAATTGAATGACCATGAAAGGAGCAGATGCAGCAGGGGCAGCAGAATGATCGCGACCACACGACTCATCACACTCCTGTTAATTACCGGCAGCAGAAGGATTTGTGTCATCCCGATAATCGACAGCACTTCCCACATCCCTGATTTCAGAAACTCAAAGACAAACTCTGAGAGTGCAGCGCTGAGTCCTGTTCCCTGTTCGATTTTGCTCCAGCTGTCGCCAATATCCGCATTGAATGTAAAGATCGAAACCGAAACCAGCACCAGTGCAAGACTGCGACTGATGTAGCTCCAGCAGGCTTTTGTGGCACCCAACTCAGCAAACCGACGAATCGCGGTCAGTCGGTAGGAAAAGCCAGCGCAAAAGATGAAGCTGGGCATAATGGAGTCGGCGTAACTGAAGAATCCGCTGTTGTGCTTAAAGAAATAGTGAAAGAGGCTGAAACTGCCTACGAAATTGACGAGGAACATTCCGGCAACCGTATAGCCACGAAACTGGTCCATAGAAACAATGCGGGCCGCAGGTTTACCGGAACTCATGTCATTTGCTTTCGGATAGAAATTAAACAGGTGTGATATGACGACTAAATCTGTGCTGCCGCACTCAGATCTTTAGTAGAGCCGAATGCATGAGGGACTGGGGATTGAAATTGGATCACCGACAATTGAGAGCGATCCTGTTTCACTGTCAATTCGGAACACGCTCAGATTGTTTCCAGGCATGTTCGCGCACAGCAGATGTTTTCCGTCCGGAGTGATCAACAGGTTCTGTGGTCCCTTGCCGTGGCTCGATTCGATATTCAGCAGCGTTAACCGTCCCTGAGCATCCAGACGATAAGCCGCGATGCTGTCATGCCCGCGGTTCGTACCATACAGAAATCGACCGTTCGGTGTGATCTTCAGATCCGCACAGTAGCTTGTCCCGGAAAAATCTGCGGGCACGGTCGAGACCGTCTGTTGTTCGGTGAGCATCCCCGATTCCGGCAGAAAGTCAAACAGCGTCACAGAGTTGCTGAGTTCATTGATGACGTACACATGTTTGCCATTCGGATGGAATGTCAGGTGTCGCGGTCCGGCTCCCGGTGGAGTTCGAACAAACGGTTGCGCGGCGGGGGCCAGAGTCGATTTCGCAGCGTCCAGCCGATAACTGAGGATTTTATCCAGTCCCAGATCCGCTGACAGTGCGAAGCGATTGTCCGGACTCACGACAATACAGTGTGCGTGCGGGCCGTCCTGGCGAGTCTTGTCCACGCCAGTGCCGGTATGCTGCACAAAAGTCGCTGCGGCCCCAAGTGTGCCATCGCTGAGTACAGGCAGGGACGCCACGCTGCCCGTCGAATAATTGGCCACCAGCACGGTTTTTCCTGTGGCATCCACATCCAGATAACAGGACGCCGTTCCCAGCGACGACACGCGGTTCAGCAGTTTGAGCTCACCGGATTTTTCAGACACGCTGTATGCGGAAACCTGTTCATTTTCTTTTCCTCCGAATTGCCCCGCGGCATGGATTGAGTACAGGAATTTGCGATTCGGCGAAAGGGCCATGAAGAATGGCTGCTCTGCGTCTGTCGTGCGATGCTGCAGTTTGAGTTGTCCCGTTTCTGAGTTCAACGAGTAAGCGTGAATCGCCCCCTCGTCACCGGTCGCGAAAGCCGATACAAACACCAGCAGATCTTCTCCAGCGGAACTCCCAGTACCAGAAATCATGATTCCTCCGAGGACAATCACACTCAAACACCGAACAATCGAAAACTGCATGAAACCGGACTCCCTGAAGCACACCGTGGCCGTCAATGAGACAATCATTTGGCAGGAGTATACTGTGGCGCGGAGCCTGTTTCCATTCCCCGTCCCGACTCACGCCACGGGCGTGTTGGGCATGTTACTGTACAAAGTTACTTTCGAAAGCCGTGCATCAGGACTACACCCGAGCAATGCGAATTCATCGTCTCACCGCATTTCATATTCCTGTCGCTCTGAAGAAGACGATTCGCCATGCCTCCCATGTGCGACGCGGCAATGACACGCTGATTGTCCGTTGCGTCCTGAATGACGGCAGCTGCGGCTGGGGCGAAGGTCTGCCACGACCGTATGTCACTGGCGAATCCATGGATTCCGTGTGGCGTCATCTGGAGCAGTCCGACTTCACTTCTCTCCGGGACGTTACATTTGGCAGTGCATTTCAGGCCAGCCAGGTGGTGAGCAATTTTCAGCTGGCGGATGTCACCGCAGACGCGGGTATTCACGTGCGAGAGTGTTTCGGGAATGCGGTCCGCTGTGCACTCGAACTGGCAATTGTTGATGCTGCCTGTCGCGCTGAACGTATCAGTTTGGGCGATTTCATCCTGCAGCATCCTGCTGTCGCGGCTTTTTCCGGACGACGTGAGGCTGTCTTGTACAGCGGCGCGGTAACGTCGACCACACCGCGTGGTCAATGGGTTTCGGCCATCAAGATGCGACTGTTTGGTTTTCGCCAGATTAAACTGAAAGTCGGCACAGTGGGTATCAGTGATCTGAACCTGCTGCGGCGTGTGCGACGAATTGTCGGCCAACGCGTGGATCTGCGGCTGGATGCCAACGAAGCATGGCACTGCGACGAAGTTGTAGCGAAGACGATGCCGCTGATCCCATTCGAACCGACGTGCCTGGAACAACCGGTACCTCACGCAGAAGTTGCCGGCCTCAGACAGATTCGATCGGAACTTGAAATTCCCATCATGCTCGACGAATCTCTCTGCTGCCGAGAGGACGCAGAACGGGCAATCGGGCAGCAGTCTTGCGACTTCTTCAATATTCGACTGTCAAAATGCGGCGGGATCTCGCGATCACTGGAACTGGTGGCGCTGGCTCGCGAACACGGAATCGGGTATCAGCTGGGCTGCCAGGTGGGCGAAACCGGAATTCTCTCGGCCGCCGGCCGACACTTTGCCTGCAACATTCCCGACATCCGGTATCTCGAAGGCAGCTTCGATCGATTTCTGGTCCGGGACGCCTTTACAGAAGAGAATCTGACATTTGGTTACGGGGGCCGCGCCCCGCGACTCACCGGTGCCGGTAGTGGTGTCGAGGTGAACGAATGTCGGATCCGTCAATCCGCGATGCGGACGCTGGACATCATCGGGCCTGCATGACTACGAAATCACGTCCGCAATTACTTTTCCATGCACATCGGTGAGTCGATAGTCACGGCCCTGAAAGCGGTAGGTTAATTGCTCGTGGTTGAAACCGAGGAGGTGCAGGATTGTCGCCTGTAAGTCGTGCGGTGTCACCTTGTTTTCAATCACACCAAAACCCAGTTCGTCGGTCTGACCGTAGTTATAACCGCCTTTGACACCGCCACCCGCCATCCACATCGTAAAGCAGTCCGGGTAGTGATCGCGGCCCAGCACTTCGCTCGCCGCCGTACGACCTTCCCGAAATGGCGTGCGACCGAATTCACCTCCGCACACGATCAGCGTATCATCAAAGAGCCCTCGTTGCTTCAGATCTTCGATCAGGGCCGCAATCGGTTTGTCCGTCATCGCCCACTTGTCCGTCAGGCCGCCTGTCAATCCCGTGCCGGCACTGGTCCCGTGGAAGTCCCAGCCCCAGTCAAACAACTGCACAAACCGAACACCCTGTTCGACGAGTCGGCGTGCCAGCAGGCAATTGTTGGCAAAACTGGACTCGCCGGGTTGTGCTCCGTAGGCGTCCTGAGTCTGTTTTGTTTCTCGTGAAATGTCCATGACTTCGGGTACAGATGCCTGCATGCGGTACGCAAGTTCATATTGAGCAATGCGAGTAATTGTTTCGGGATGTCCCAGTTCCTGCGCCTGGAGCTGATTGAGTTCTTTCAGCGTATCCAGTGATCGCCGACGAATTCCGCGGTCCATTCCGGCAGGATCTGAAACATAAAGCACGGGATCCCCTTTTGACCGGCACTGGACTCCCTGGAAAACAGACGGCAGAAAACCGCTGCCATATGAATTCGCACCGCCATTCGGCTGCACACCGCTGCTGATCAGCACGACAAATCCAGGCAGATCCTGATTCTCTGTGCCCAGACCATACGTCGTCCAGGCTCCCATGGACGGTCGTCCGGACCGCGGCGATCCGGTGTAAATCAGCAGTTCCGCCGGCGCGTGGTTGAACTGATCGGTATTCATCGAATGGATGAAACACATATCGTCTGCAAAACGATGAAAGTTGGGGACCGCGTCCGACAGCCATGTGCCTGACTCACCGTGCTGAGAAAATCTGCGAGGGGTCCCCAGTAACTTCGGAACGCCGGATGTGAATGCAAAAGTCCGGCCCTTGAGGAATTCATCCGGACAGTCCTGCCCATTGCGTCTGACAAGTTCAGGCTTATAGTCGTAGATGTCCAGATTCGGAGGCGAACCGGTCAGGTGCAGATAAATGACACGTTTCGCCTTTGCATCGAAGTGTGGCCTGCGAGCTGCCAGGGGCGTCGTTGGATCGATCGGAATATCTGCCCGCGACAGGCCTCCGGTGAGCGACGAAAGGGCGATCGCTCCGAGGCCCACCCCGGATGACGACAGAAAATGCCGACGAGTCTGATGTTGCAACTGAGTAAAGTTTGTGTTCATCGCATTGCTCCCTGGAACGTGGTCTCCAGCGGAATAAGATACCATTGGCGTCGATAGCAAGCGAGGGAAAGCTGCACAGTTGCCTGAAACCAAAGGGAAGAACCAGCGACATGCGAGGCCTGGCAAAAACACGATCCTGCGGCGGATATTCAGGATCGATGGCGGGATCTACGGCGGGAGCGGAGTACAGAATCGCTGTTCTTCGACCTGTTCGCGGTCAGGTTTGAGTTGCTAAACCATCAGTCGCAGGCGTACGCGGAATGAACCGCGGCGTACGCCTGCAGCCGACCATTGAACAAAAAACGCCTGTGTTTTTCCCATGACGGGGCAAATCCAGCGGAGAACGCTGTTAGTCACCCATTATCGCTTCTCCGATTGTGCAACTATCATATAGATTTGAGTGACTCTGTTCTCACACATCACATGCTTCCGGACAACACCCATGCGCGGTCCAGGTGCTCCTGCGAGTCTGCTGTTCAAACTTATTGTGCCGGCCACCGCCGTCTTTATCGTCACCGTCATGTCATTGATCGCGGTCGTGTTCAGTGATCCGCGGGCACCGGTGGCCAGGTTTTTGAACACCTATGGAACCAGCCTGCTTGTGGTGGAGTTTTTGGCTGTGATGGGACTGAGTCTTCTCGCAATGACGGTCGATCGGATCAGAACTTTGCGAGAACTCAACAATTCGTCAAAAGAAAATACGGAAGCTCAAGAGGGCAAATGAGTTACGATTTAGGCGTTTTTCGGCAGATCAGTCGGGTTCAGGATCGGTACAGGGAACCCCGGTGTTGCCAAATCACCAACTCGATTGCGAAAACCACTGGCAATTTATTTCGATTTCTGGCATAAAAAGCAGTATTGAAAGTCTCTCTGACGTGTTAACACGCGTCAGAGACGTTCGGTGTGTAACCGGATGCTTGTATCCTGGTGTCACAGTGTGATCGATTTGTTCTTTCCGGAGGTAACCATTAAACGATCTCGTCCCACAGCGGCTCCTCAAAGTAATTTGCCGCGCATGAATGAACGCATTCGCATTTCTCCCATCCGTGTCGTCAGTGCCACTGGAGAAATGCTGGGTGAAATGGAAACAGCAGCAGCGCTGCGAATCGCAATGGATGAAGGACTTGATCTTGTCGAAGTCAGTCCGGAAGCAAGACCGCCCGTCTGTCGCATCATGAACTACGGCAAAGTCATTTACGAACGGCAGAAAAAAACCAGTGGTCCCAAGCAGCACAAAACACAGTTGAAGCAACTTCGACTGCGCGCCAAGACCGGGCAACATGATATTGAAACCAAAGTTCGTCAGGCGCGGGACTTTCTGGTGCGTCGCGACAAAGTCAAAATCAATGTCATGTTCAAAGGTCGCGAAAACGCGCATCACGAACGCGGGATTGAGATGCTTGACGAAGTCGTCAAAAGCCTGGCTGATGTCGCAAGTGTGGAGCAGGCGCCGCGCATGGAAAGTGGCAAAATGATGTCGGTTTTGCTGACGCCACTCAAACACTGATGCTTCGGGGGGCGTGTGCCGGTGAGTAGTTTGTGAATGCTTCGGCCGCTATCAGCTTTTCAGAGGCAAAGCAGGCGGTCCGCGGTTTCCGCAACTCATGAGGCTCCCCCCTGTCGGGTTGTGAAATATCCGTCGCTGACGCAGCGGGGTATCATTTCCTCATCACGCGGACCCATAGGAGAAATAATCGTGCGGCGAACGTATATTCTACTGGCGGCCATCCTCGCAGGCAGCGGTTGCACAAGTGGCGACGGGCTCGTCGACGCCGTGGAAAGCCCTCCCGAATCCATCGGAAATGAATCACAGAATATTTCAGGCCCCACAAACAGCGAAGAAGCCGCCATGTCTGATTCCCCGAATCACGCTCCCACACAATACAATCCGCTCAATGAAATTGAATCGTATGTAATCCTGCAAAAGGGCACAGAGCGGCCTGGGGTCGGCGAATACACAGATCTGAAGGATCCCGGCACCTATATCTGCCGTCAGTGCAATGCGCCACTCTACAAAGCGGCGCACAAATTCAGCAGCCACTGCGGCTGGCCCAGTTTTGATGACGAAATCGAAGGTGCGGTTGAAAGACATCTCGATGCCGACGGAGATCGAACCGAGATCGTGTGCCGGAACTGCGGTGGACATCTGGGGCACGTCTTTCTGGGCGAAGGATTCACTGCGAAGAATACACGACACTGTGTGAACTCCATCTCCATGAAGTTTATTCCGGAAGGCAAGCCCGTGCCTCCGACAATCCATCTGCCCGCGAAACCATGATCGACGCTATGCGACGCATGACGATTCGTTAGCAGGTTGAAATCTCAGCTATCGATCAAAGCATCCTTCATCGGATGTCATTCGATGAAGAGCTCCGATCGTCATGCTTCACCATAAATGATTCAGGCCGAACTTTCCGCTTGACGTATTCTGCGGAGGTCGCCTATAACCCGTTGAGATTGTTACAGGCAGGTCTGTTGAGCTCTGCCGCAATCTGCATTCGCGGTTGTTCGTGATGAGTACCGACGAACAATTTGCATCTTATCATCGGTACTACAACTCCCCACGGAGGATCATGGAATGGCCGCAAAGAGCACCGCAGCGAAGGCAACGAAAGCAAAGTCTACTAAGGCGAAGATTGCACCTGCCAAACCTGCACCAAAGTCGACAAAGGCGAAGGCTGGTGCCGCCAAGTCCACCAAGGCAAAGGCCGGAGCTGCTAAGTCTGTTAAGACTACAGCGAAGAAGCCAGCTGCCAAGGCAAAGAAGTAGTCGATCGACTACTTTGGCGACAAAGACACGAACGGCCGAGTTTTCCCCTGGAATCCTCGACCGTTTTTTTATGCGCACGCCCCAATCCTGATCATCGATCACAAGCACGGAAAGACAACGCGCTAGAACCCTTGACCCTGCACCAGAAGGTGCTCGCCCCGCGTGCCGTTCGGAAAAATTCGCCCCGGTATTTCCGAACGCCTGATGCCGTTGGCCAGACCAAGCATTCGTGGCATCTCAAATTGCTCGATAGTCACCGCAGTTGATGTCATTGGGATCAGCCCTCGGAAATCTCACGAAATCCGCTGCTTTGACCGCCTTACCCGATGCGGAACACAACGAATCGCGGAGGACGTCAAAGCCTGTGACGTGCGGTGACGCGTTCGAGACGTCAACGGTCCCCCTGCCCGGAGGCTGGATTTTCGAATAATTCGACTTTGCGGGTTCTTCTGATTCCGCCGAACACGACACTCGTGCCAGTTAGCAGGTTCGTTGATTGACGGTTGAAACGTCTGTTCTGTTTGATCCTTCGACATGCTGGGTACCACTGTTGCAGACCACATTGTCGATTGCAGTTGTACTCCAGGAACAGTCGATCAAATCCGTACGTCCCATGGATGGTGGCGTTCGTATTTGGACTGAATGGAGTAAGAAATGTTCGCTCGCGATCTATTGCGATTCTTGTCTGCTGCGGGAATACTGATCCTGTCTCCGGGGTGTCAGACCGTGAACCACTGCTGCACATCCTTTTTTGCGAGTCGCGCGGCCACAGTGGCTGATTCCACCTCGCTGCCGGAACGTAAACAAGACGTCAGGCCAGCTGCTTTGCGGGAGGAATCAGCAGCAGGGTATGGGCAGAACGGGGATGAAAGTGCCGAAAAGTCGCCGCGTCGTCTGAGAATACCTGAAGAGCTTCCGGGGGCCGACGCATCGCCCTTGGTGATGCCACCGATGGATGCGACGCATTCTCTCGAACACCGCCGCTCGCTGGCGGAGACGCTGTTTCCCGAAATCGATGCGGCCCCGGATAGCGCGGCCGCATTCTACGACTCGGCTCCGCTGACACTCGCTGCCTTCCAGCAGATGGCTTTGGAAAATAGTCCGGTGGTCCGCCAGGCAGCCGCCAATGTGGAAAATGCTCGTGGCGCGGCAGTGCAGGCAGGATTGTATCCAAATCCGACAGTTGGATATGAAGGGGACACCATTGGTACGGCTCGTACTGCCGGATACAACGGCGTTTTCTTCACTCAGGAATTTGTGACGGCGGGCAAACTGACACTCGCTCAGAATGCGGCATTGAATGAAATGCAGGCGGCCCAGGCTGACTTGAGAAAAGCCAGGATTCGACTGGCAAGTGATGTGCGTCGCAACTACTTCTCCGTGTTGATTGCGCAGGAACGCCTTCGGTTCAATCAGTCGATCGCAAAACTGAGCGATGAAGTCTATCACGCCCAGATCGACCTTGTGACTGGCGGAGAATCGGCTCCCTATGAACCCCTGCAATTGCGGGTATTTGCGGTGCAGGCGCGAAACAACGTGGTGCTTGCAGTAAACGGGCTGGATGCTTCATGGCGACAGCTTGCAGCGGCCATTGGCCTGCCTCACATGGCTCGACAGCCGGTCGCAGGTTCGGTCGAAACTCTAACGCCCACGGCTGAATACGAAAATCTGGTCGCTGTCCTCCAGCGCCATACAGACCTCACGGCCGCCAATCTTCGCATTGCCGCCGCACGCAACAGTTTGCGACTGGAGGAAGTCACGCCTGTTCCCAACCTGACGCTCTATGCGGCATTTCAGCACGACGATACGACACCGTTGTCGGATTATTCTACTAACGTCCAGCTTTCTGCTCCGATCCCGGTGTTCAATCGCAATCAGGGAAATATTGCAGCAGCGCACGCGGACCTTGTTCGTGCCCGGCAGAATCTGAACGACACGAACAATACACTGATGTCACAACTGGCCGAGGTTTACAACCGTTACGCGTCAAGTCGCCGCATCTCCGAAAGCTATCGCACGGACCTGCTTCCGGATCAGGTTCGCGTCTATCGTGGCATCTACGATCGCTTTCTGATTGACGGCGAATCCATCGACTTTGCTCAGGTCGTTGTCGCACAACAGACGCTGGCCAGCGTTGTCAAAGATTACCTGCAGTCGCTGGAAGATGTGTGGTCGGCAACCGTTGATCTGGCGGAGCTGCTTCAGGTGGATGACCTGATGACCATGGATGGCCTTCCGCAGGACTCGATTGTTCTGGAAAGTGTCATGGAAGAACAGGCGTTACTTCTCTCCAACGAAGAACAAACGTCGAATGGCATGCAGTAAACCTTCGGGCGTGCCTGCTTTGGCCTCATCTTTCAGAGCTTCGAGAGGCGGGTGGAGTAGTTTATTGACGATTCTCTGAATCGTGGCTTCAATCGCGTCGCGCTGGGGCGCGTCGAGTGTGGGAAGTTTGCGATAGAGTCGGTCAAGTTCTCCTCGGCTGATATCGTGCCAGTGTTCGCGGAGTCGATGGATCACGGGACCTGTCGCGCGATGATAGATTTCCTGCATAAAAACCTGAGTCTGATTTTCAATGATCACCATCGCCTTCTGGACTTCCGCTTCCCGCGCCATGCGATTGCGATTGCAGGTTTCTTCGAGCGCATCAATGTCGTACAGGAAGACATTGTCGTCGACGGTGGCTACTGCGGGATCGAAGTCGCGCGGCGCCGCGAGATCCAGAATGAAGACCGGGTGGCAATTGGAACGAGCCCGCGCTGCAGCAAAACGCTCTCTGGAAATCAGGATCTCAGAGGCACCAGTGGTGCTGACGATTACATCCGCGGAGGATAACCACTCATCCAGCGTTGCGTAGTCCACGGCCTCACCTCGGAATTTCGCCGCCAGACGCTCAGCCCGATCGCGACTTCGATTGGCCACCACGATCCGGCACGCTCCTTCGGACTGCAGGTACGTGAGCGTTTCCTCGGCCATCTCACCGGCACCAATTACCAATACCGTCTTGTTATCGAAGCGGCTGAAGATGCTTTTTCCAAAATCCCCAACGGCCACACTGGCGATGGAAACCCGTCCGTCGGCAAGTCCGGTCTCTGTCCGAACCTGAGCCGACACTTTGAGCGCATGCTGAAACAGGACGTTCGTGAGCGGGCCGCAGGCATCGTGCTGCTGAGCCATGCGGTATGCTTCTTTGACCTGATTCACAATCTGTGGTTCGCCCAGCACCATACTGTCGATGCTGCAGGCGACCTGAAACAAGTGGGACACCGCAGCCACGCCCGATTGAGCGAGCACCGAATCGAGGAATTCGTCTGTCGGTACGTTGTGAAACCTGGAAATGAACTGCGTGACGTCATCGAGCGAAACTCCGGCCTCTTCCTGCTCGTCGGCCGCGTAGATCTCAACTCGGTTACAGGTTGACAGGACAACCAACTCAGAATCCGGGTGCACCTCGCGCCACTGATGATATGCCTGTTGCAGCGTTTCGGCGTTGGAAAAGGCCAGGCGTTCCCGGAGCTGTACGCCGGCTTTATGATGGTTGCAGCTGACGACAAGCACGTTCATTGAGGTACCTCCGGCGCGCTGTCCGAGGGAGCGAGCCCAGCGGAGGGCGATTCCTTAACCGGCGTGCCGGAATGAAACGTACTCAAATTGCCGGATCCAGACAGGATCATCAACCCGGCGACGGTTGTCATCAGGAAGCCACCGCTAAGCAGCGACAGTTGAGCGACGGCCTTGCCTGTCTGATGCGTACTCGAGAGGACTCGAATTAACACCGCAATCATGGCGATCCAGATAATCAAAGTCGTGACAATCGTGGGGTCCGTCCAGCGAATCGGTGGAACATCACCCTGATTACGCGTCCAGAAGATAAGTATAAACCCGGTAATCAGACCGATCGTCAGGCAAGGCACAGAGAACACCACCATCCAGCGATTGACCGCCGTCAGATTTTCGAGACTTGGGAGTTTTAATCTCTGTAGCCAGCCCGAACGCTGCCGCAGACGCTGATGGTGCAGCAGGTACATGAGCCCGGAAATAGTTCCGCCGACCACGGCTGCAATTCCAAGCACCAGTGATGCGGCATGAAACATTCCCAGCCGACGCAGAGCCAACTGATCCGTTTGATCCAGTTGTCCGGTTACCTGCTGGCTGGCGAAAACTGCAATTGCGACGAGAAGCAGGATAGCAGGCAGCATAAACAGTCCGTGCGCCAGTTGCCGATGCAATACCAGCAGAACCAGATACAGCAGTGCCCCGATCCATGCCAGAACCAGGAGCCAGTCCTGCTGACTGCTCAACAGGGGCGGCAGCCCTGCAGATCGACTGCGCGTGACCAGATAAACCGTATGCGCGAAGAAGCCAGCCAATGTAAAGGCCAGCACGACAATGCGCGCCAGCGTCGACTGTCGGCGGAGCAGGATCCATGCTTCACCGATCAGCGAAACCACATAACTCATCAAAAAGCAGTAAATCTGAACCTGAGCAAGAAAACTCAATGACCGTATCCTTTACGTTGAAAATCGAGTCTATAAGCCATTTGTGCTCTGTCGAAATCAGACAAGGGGATGAATTGTAGTGGACGAGGCAACGAGTCCCTGCAGCTCAATGACCGTGTCCTTTGCGTTGAAAATCGAGTTTATAAGCCAGTAGTGCTCTGTCGAAATCAGTAAAGGGGATGAATTGTAGAATCCCTGCAGCTGCAGGGCTGACCGGGAATCGTCGCCTCGTCCACGCCCCCTCTTCTGAGGCTCACTGTCCGGCGTTATGCGATTGCACCGAACGTCAGGATTATAGCTCGGCTCGTCGGCGATTTCCGCCACGGGCGGCTTTCGATCAGGAATTGGACGACCGGGAACCTCCGGAAAGTTCGATTGATGCGGCACCTGCCAAAATTCAAGGGAACGGCAAGTAGCTTGTAGTGAACAGGTAAGATGTGGTACCGGGTGCGAGAGAGACGGTTTGAAGGAGGCTCGAACTGCAGAAAAACCTGATTCAGGAAGCTTGCAGGCTCCGATGAGAAGCCGGGTGTCCGGAATGCTGTCACTTGGGGGCAGGCTCGTGCCGTCTAAAATGAGGGCTGAGAAATCGAACTGGAGAGGAATCCTGGAAATACTGGGCTTTCTTTTGAAGATTTTCATACTATCCGGAAGATTGTGTTGGTTTCCTATAGGGTTACGCGTCCCATACGCGACGTGCCGGTACGTCTTTCTGGGCGTATATCTCATGATATTCGTTCTGGTCCGGGTCGGTTTTTCTGTTTGTGGCAAGTCTGTCTGAATCGCTCAGGGTCTCGCAGATGACATCAAATTCATTACTTCTACGCTCACTTCGATCCGTGTTTACGACCGCAAATAGTCGGTCGCAGAGACCTCGCAATGGCTTTAGTAACTCTCTTTCGAGCACCATCGAAGTAGTGGAAGAACGCTGCCTGCTGAGTGTGGCCAATGCGTGGATTGCGCAGGGGCCAGCCCCATCGCAGGCCGGTCAGGTAGAAAATATTGCGAACGGCGAAGTAATCGGTGCAATACATACCGTTGTCACGCATCCAGCGAACGCCAACATCGTGTACATCGGTGGCTCAAATGGCGGAATCTGGAAATCGACCAACGCAACGGCAGCGGCACCCACATGGACGCCACTAACGGATTCGCTTCCGTCACTATCCATTGGCGCAATGCAACTGGATCCGACAGATACGACCAGTGAGACTCTTGTTGCTGGAGTTGGTCGATACAGCAGCTTTACCCGGGAGGGCGGAGCTCGGACAGGGATATACAAGACAACAGATGGCGGCACCAATTGGACTGTTCTGAATGGTGGGGGAACGCTGGTTGGGAAAAATATCTCCGGAGTAGCAGCACGTGGTAATACGATCGTTGTGTCGGTGAATAGTGCGGACAATTTTGATTTAGCCAATATCGGCATCTTCCGAAGCACAAACGGCGGTGCCACATTCACCCGAATGTCGGTGGGTAATGGATCGGGGGCGACGGGACTGCCTGAAGGCGCCTCGTACGATCTGGCCAGCGATCCCGCGAACAACGCAATCCTGTATACGAGCATTGTGTTTAATAATACCGCTTCAAACAATGGTATCTACAAGTCAGTAGACACCGGTGCGACGTGGACGAAGGTGAGTGATGCCGCGATCGATGCATTGATTAGCAACAATACGAGCAATCTGGAGATCACCGTTGGTACTTCTGACAATGTGTATGCTGCCATCATCAACAATGGCAATCCGGAAGGTATCTTCCGCTCAGGGAATGGCGGAGTGACCTGGACTCAGATGGATACGCCACAGACCAATGAAAACGGCACGGACGTCGGGCTGAATCCCAGAGGCCGCAAGGGCCCGGGGCCCGGCTCATCGCCTGAGGAGATCGCTGGAGGTCAGGGGAGTATTCACTTCTCCATTGTTGCAGATCCAGCCAATGCGAATATCGTCTATGTCGGCGGAGACAGGCAACCGAGTGCATTCGGCGACACGGGCTCGTTCCCAAATTCGATCGGTGCAGACGATTATGCAGGTCGCTTGTTCCGCGGTGACGCAGCCGCGGCTGCGGGTAGTCAGTGGGTTCACCTG
>JAGQQS010000379.1 GCA_020426105.1 Planctomycetaceae bacterium | reverse complement strand
GGTGAGAGTATGTTCTGGCTGAAATGTTCAGGAGCGGGTGATCTGTTTCTGAGCAGTTTTGGGGCGATCTATGAAATTGAAGTCGATGGTGAGCACATTGTGGACACCGGACATATCGTCGCATTTGAAGATACGCTGCAGTTCACCATCACCAAAGCGGGAACAAGCCTGATCGGCAGTTTTCTGGGAGGCGAAGGATTGGTCTGTCGGTTCAGCGGTCAGGGACGACTGTTTTGTCAAAGTCACAATCCACCGAGCTTCGGCAAAGCGCTTGGTCCAAAACTTAAACCACTCTGATCGGGAAAGCCATGATTGAGTTCTCCTGCCCATCGTGCAGCAAAAAGTATAAAGTCGATGAAAGCTTTGCGGGGAAAAAAGCACGTTGCAAAGAATGCGGCAATACGATGCCGATTCCTGGGGGCGATATCGGGGGAACTCGACAGTCGGATTCCGTACGTCGCGCGGCTTCGGTGGAAGCTCAACGACCACAGCGCACTGCACAAACTCCCGGGCAGGCTGCACGGGGACAGAATTCCGCGACACCGCCTCGCCAGCGTGCGGCAGCCCAGCGGGAGAGCGGTGCTTCCAAAGTCCTGAGCGGATCCACCCCGCATTTCGATTTCGAAATCAGCCAGCGTCCGGATTTTGCGCTTGTCACCATCAGCCTGCAGGAAGGTCAGAAAGTCTTTGCGGAGACATCTGCGATGGCCTCCATGACGCCCACTGTCAGTCTGAAAGCCGGATTCAAAGGCGGACTTGGAAAAACACTTGGACGAGCGCTGGGAGGAGAGAGCATGATCATCAACACATTCACAGCCGACAAAGGCCCGGGCGAAGTAACTTTTGCGGCTGGCGCTACGGGCGATGCTGCGCATTATACATTGACCGGCAATACCCTGATGCTGCAGCGGGGAGCATTCATGCTGCACAGCGAAGGTGTTGAAGTTACCGGAAAATGGCAGGGGGCGAAAGGATTCTTTGGTGGCGAAGGTCTGGTGCTGCTGAAAGCCAGCGGGGACGGTGAGATTTTCTTTAACTCCTATGGCGCCATTCTCTCCGTCAACGTGACCGATGAATATATCGTCGATACCGGCTACATCGTCGCGTTCGAAGACACGTTAAACTATCATGTCTCGGTGTTGCCAGGTTTGCGCGGTGGCAGCAAACTCAAAACTCTGTTTTTCGGCGGTGAAGGCCTGGTCTGCCGGTTTTCAGGACAGGGACGCGTCTGGATCCAGACACGGCATGTTCAGAGTTTTCTTTCCTGGGTTCATCCTTTCCGTCCGTCGAAGAAGAACTAATGTTGTTCGCAATTGGTGCATTCTGCCTGGCAGCCTTTCTTGTCGGTGGAATTCCGTTCGGCTATCTCGTGGGAGGTGCCATCCTCAGGGACGACATTCGAAAACACGGAAGTGGTAATACGGGGGCGACAAATGTTACCCGTCTTCTCGGCTGGAAGTGGGGGGCCCTGGTTCTGTTTCTGGATGCCCTCAAGGGCCTGTTGCCCACACTGGCAGCGCGGCTGTTGCTGCAACGACACGGAAGTGACGAATTAGTAAATCTGGCCGCAATACTGACTGGAATCTGCTGCATCATCGGCCATATCTATCCAGTGTGGCTGAAGCTACGGGGAGGGAAGGGCGTGGCAACAGCGCTTGGCGTCATCCTGGTTATCGCGCCGCTGGCCTCCGGCGCTGCTCTGGTCACTTTTCTGATTGTACTCGCCCTGACGCGAATTGTAGGTTTAGCGTCCATCGTCTCGGTGACTGCGTTTGCCGTTGCTCAGTTGACGTTGATGGGCAAAAAAGTTCTGTTATTCGAGCAGCTTCCCATGACACTGTTTTCGACAATGATTCCGGCTTTAATCATCTGGAAGCATCGTTCCAATATTATGCGGATCCTGCGGGGAAATGAACAAAAATTGGGGTCCGCGTCCCGAAGTCTTGACAGGAAGCATGATTCAGCGGAGTAAGCTCGATGGTCGATGCGCCGAAATCGGATTGTACTCCTGCGTTCATCGACGTGACGTTGCAACTGCAGCGGCTTGCAGAAACTATTCCGGATGCAGCGCAGTGGCGGTGGATGCTGTTTAACCACACGCTGCGGGCCAATAATGATTCAGAGCACAAATCCGCAGGCCCGGTCGTGTCCCTCGGCTTGCCCTGGTTGTCGGCCGACTGTTCATTGCGCTGGACGGGCGCCCGATATTTCTTCTGGCCGCAGGGTGTTCCGCCACAGCGGCGTGTTTCGATTATTTCATCGCGACTGAAACAGCGGCTGGATGAGGAAAGCTGGTGGTTTGATCTGCTGCGTACTGCGACCTTGAGGCTTGATCCTGCTGTTGATCTTCTGTGTGCTGTTTATGATACCTCACCTTGCCGCTATGTCTGTCGCGCTGCTGAGCTGTTTGGACGTCCGCTCCTGGAATTTCATGTGGACTCGAACGAGAGAAGCGCTGATCAGGAAGCTATTACAGCCTGGATGAGAGACGTTACCGCGCAGGCGGCCTTGAATTCAGATGATAGTCACGCCGTGTCTGGACCGATTGCTGAACCTCCTGGACCGGCGATTTATCCATCAGGGGCACGCTGGTCTGTATTTGTTTCACCGCCATTGAAAGTCAATGATCATCCGGACTGCAGAGTCCAAAACTCTGATCGTGAAACGGGACACATCAACGAGTTATCCGGCCTGCCGATTATTGATCGTATTCTGTTCGCGGCAGGAGACCAGCTTCAGATATTGCGAGTCCGGTCAGGAGGTGCGATTCAGGCTCTGCTGACACAGCACGTGCAGGACCGTGAACGCAGGAAGTCGCTCGTGATGCTGGCATGTGATGCCTCCGGACAGGTTGCGGCCGACGTGCCAGATGCCGATGG
>JAGQQS010000378.1 GCA_020426105.1 Planctomycetaceae bacterium | reverse complement strand
GGTGGTGCTGGAAACGAGATTCCAGAGAGCCATCTGGATCGAGCAACGCTGCTTGGCAAAGAGATTGCGAACGCGGGTTGTATTCTTATTACGGGCGCTTGCCCCGGTCTGCCACTTTCTGCGGCACGAGGCGCTTCCGCAATCGGTGGCATGGTGATAGGAATTTCCCCTGCCCTGAGTTTGGATGAGCATGCTTACCGCTACGGCTCGCCCACACTTGCCCATGACGTACTGATCTTTACTGGTAGCGGTCTTATGGGTCGCGAGGTCGTCAACATTCGCAGCAGCGATATCGTCGTGATCATTGGCGGCAGCAGCGGCACGCTGGGCGAATTGGCGATCGCATACGACGAAGGGAAATTGATCGGTGTGCTGACTGGAACCGGCGGCATCAGCGATATGGTAGAAACGATTCTGACAAGGTGTCACAAGGACACCGGCGCAAGAGTTCTCTACAACGACGATCCGGTGCAACTTGTTCAGAACTTGCTGGAAGTCTATCGGACGGAACACTTCCGTCATCCATCCGTCTTCTGTCGTGACAATCCGAACACACCAGTATCGGAGGAGAGCGAAGGCAAACGCGATGTTGTTTGCGGCATGATTGTTCCTCCCGGCAAGGCCGCCGCGCGACGCAAACGCGATGAGGGTGAGTTCGTGTTTTGCTCGTTGGGTTGTGCTGAGAAATTCGACGAACAGCCGAATCGTTATTTGGAGTCGCAACGCTAATGATTTCTGATCTTGTCAGACACACGCGAGTCCTTGCCATCGTTGGCGACATCCTCAAGGTGCGTGGTTCCGGCGTCGGGTTTGGAGACCTGGCGATTGTTGAAAACCGGGATGGGCGTCGTTCGCTTGCGCAAGTGATCGAACTTGAACGAGACGTCGTTTCGTTACAGGTTTTCTCCGGCGGCAAAGGTCTGTCAACGCAAGCCCGGGTGACGTTCCTTGGACATCCAACGCAGGTTACTTACTCACCAAACATCCTTGGACGTGTCTTCCGCGGTTCAGGCAAGCCAATGGATGGCGGACCTGATCTGACGAACGAGCCGACGATTCCAATTGGCGGCCCGTCAGTCAATCCAAAGATGCGAATCGTGCCTCAAAACATGATTCACACGAAAGTCCCCATGATCGACGTTTTCAACTGTCTGGTTGAAAGCCAAAAGATTCCAATATTTTCGGTTGCTGGTGAACCATACAACCAGTTGCTTGCTCGGATCGGCATTCAAGCCGATGCAGACATCGTTGTCTTCGGTGGATTGGGGCTGATCTTTGATGATTACCATTTCTTTCGATCAACGTTTGAAGACGAGGGAATGCTTGGGCGTACAGTGATGTTCGTCAATCAAGCATCGGACCCAATCGTCGAACGACTATTGGTTCCCGATATGGCCTTGAAAGTTGCTGAGCGGTTTGCGGTCGATGAAGGCAAACGAGTTCTCGTGTTGTTGACCGACATGACTGCCTACGCAGATGCTCTCAAAGAGATCGGTATCGCGATGGAGCGAGTACCTTCGAATCGTGGCTATATGGGCGACCTCTACACGCAGCTGGCCCAGCGGTACGAACGTGCCTGCGACTATAAAGGAGCTGGCTCAGTCACGATTCTCACTGTAACCACGATGCCGGGCGATGATGTGACGCATCCGGTCCCGGACAATACGGGCTACATCACCGAAGGGCAACTTTATTTGCACAACGGCGTCATCGACCCTTTCGGATCACTATCGCGTCTCAAGCAGCAGGTCATCGGTAAAACGACGAGGGACGACCATTCCCAGATCATGAATACGATGATCCGATTCTACGCAGGAGCCCGGGAAGCTGAAAAGAAGCAAGCGATGGCCTTCGACCTTTCACCATTCGATCAGAAACTATTGAAGTTTGGTGAACTGTTTGCGCAACGCTTCATGGACATTCGGATTTCAATGTCGCTGAACGACGCTCTCGATTTAAGTTGGCAGACGCTGGCCGAGTGTTTTGCGGCGGACGAACTGCTGATGAAACAGGCGTTGATTGACAAGTACTTCAGCCAGGTTGAGGCTTGAGCAATGGCATTGGCACTAAACAAATCTTCGCTCAAGCAACGGCGTGATCAGCTCTCCCTGTTTCAACGATTCCTCCCATCGCTGGATTTAAAGCGTCAACAGTTGATTGCCGACTTGCAGCGGTCCAGGCGATTACTGAGCGAGTCGGAGCAGGAGATCAAAGCACTGCTTGACTCTCAGCGTGGACTTTTCTCGCTGTTGGGCGCAAGTGAACAAGACCTGAGTGATCTGGTAAGCATCGAGGAACGGACGGTCAAGGAAGAGAACGTATTGGGAGTACGGCTGCCTGTAGTAGGCGAAGTTCGCTTTCGCGTGAAAGAGTATTCGATGCTGGCAAAGCCTTTCTGGGTCGATTTTCTGGTGGAGATGCTCCAGACAATGGCGACACTGAAGCTGCGTCACGACATCGAGCAGGTACGTGTGACACGCCTGAACGGTGCTGTGCGCCGCATTACGCAACGAGTCAACCTCTTTGACAAGGTTCTGATTCCTCAGGCGGAGAAAGATATTCACCGCATCAAGATTCATCTGGCGGATACCGAACGAGCCGCTGTCGTTCGTGCCAAACTCGCCAAGACGAAACAAAATCCCAAAGCAGCGACGCCGAGGACGGTGTAATGGCCATCGTTCCCGTCGCGCGAGTCACTCTCTTTGGTACTACTGAGCAGAAGGAAACGGTACTTGAAGGATTGCAGGATCTGGGTTGCATGCACCTGCTTGACTTGAGTCGTGACCGTGACCGCAATGTTGATGCGCTGCACTTATCGCCAAACGCCGCTGAAGCATTGAAGTATCTGCGAGCGTGTCCCATCCGGCGACGTGCCGTCAAAGACACGACGGACTTCCGTTTCGATGACATTGTGCATCGGGCCCTGTCGATTCAACACGAGAAGCGGGAGTTACACGGTGAGCGAGATGAGTTGAAGCAAGCCATTGGGTCGCTTGATCCGTGGGGCGATTTTCGGTTTCCAAAAGATGGTGAACTCAACGGTCTCCGATTGTGGTTTTATATTGTCCCACATCATCGGCTGGGCTCGCTGGAAAATCTTGCAGAAACCTGGCACGTCGTCGCCCGAGATAATCGTTTCGCCTACGTCGTCGTGGTTAGCGCCGACGAGCCCAATGCCATGCCCGTGTCGCGAGTGCATTTAGATGACCGGCCGTTGTCTGAACTGCGTCAGCGGCTTGAGGCCGTCGAAACAGAACTGGAGGAACTCCATTGGCAGCGCGTTCGACTAACACGCTGGAACGATCAATTGTCGCAAACTTTGGGAAAAGCCGCCGATCGCGCTGCACGGATGAAAGCTGCTGGACAAGCTCTTGACGATCCGTCGATGTTTGCCATTCAGGGTTGGGTACCGCAGTCGCAGGTTGAATCAATCCATAAACTTGTGAGTGAGTATAAACTGAGCGTGACCGTCGAATTGCCTTCCATGGATGATTTGCCGCCAACGTTACTGTTCAATAGAGGGCTCGCTGTCGGCGGAGAAGACGCCGTCACGTTTTACACAACTCCCGCATATCGCTCGTGGGACCCTTCTGGTGTCGTATTCTTCTCATTCAGCTTTTTCTTCGCAATGATCATGGCCGATGCAGGTTATGCGACGCTGCTGGCGATACTCCTGCTGTTGTTCTGGAGACGGCTGGGCAAGTCACCATCAACGCTGAGACTGCGAGCACTCTTCGTCGCCATCGCCACATCTTCTATCGTCTATGGTGTCATGGTTGGAAGCTTCTTCGGCTTCCCACCATCCGCAGGATCTCTGTGGGACAAGCTGCATTTCATTGACGCGACGAACTCGACCTTGATGATGCAGATATCCATTTCCGTCGGAGTCGTACATCTGGCAATTGCCAATCTGGCGTTGGCCTGGAGTCGTCGCTGGTCGCCGATGATGCTGTCACAGATTGGATGGGTGGCAGCGCTCATTGGCGGCCTGGCCCTGGGACTGGGCAAGAGTGGGACGCAACCAGCACAGTGGCTGATCCACTGCGGAAGCTGGACCCTCGGGGCTGGAATCCTCGGTGTCTTGCTATTCAGCAGCGACAGGCCGCTCTTCACGTTCAGTGCAAAAGCACATGGGAAACGCCTGATCGATGGACTCATGTCGCTGACCAGCGTATCTCGTGCATTTGGTGACGTGCTCAGTTACTTGCGACTCTTCGCATTAGGTCTTGCCAGTGCGCAATTGGCCGGTACGTTCAATGACCTGACCTACAAAGCAAGTTGTTGCGTTGGCATCGGAAGTCTGTTGGCAGTCGTCGCCGTCGTCTTTGGGCACGGACTTAATTTTGTGCTGGCCATCATGAGCGGCGTAGTCCATGGACTGCGGCTGAACTGTATCGAGTTCTTCGGCTGGAGCTTGCCGGACGAAGGTCACCCGTTTCAACCATTTTGCAAGAAGGAGATATAGATATGGAGAGCCTGATTCTGTTACTCGGCTGGGCGGGCGTATTTCTGCCCACAGCGCTGGGAGCCATCGGCAGTATCATCGGCTGTGGACGCGCAGGGCAAGCCGCATCCGGGGCATTGCTGGATGTCGAGACCGGTTACGGTCGTCTCGTCGGCGTGTCCGCCCTACCCTCTTCACAAACAATCTATGGAATCGTTGTGACGATGCAGTTCAATCGCGTCGTGACGACGGACTCCGCGCCAGGCCTGTTCTCCATCGGTCTGTTAGTTGGACTGGCCTTGTTGTTCAGTGCCATCGTTCAGGGTTCATGCTGCGCCTCAGCGATCAGTACAACGAAGTCAAAGCCGGAGGTGTTTGGACTGGCGATCGCCCCTGCAGCGATTGTCGAGGGTTTCGCAGTCTTTGCGTTTATCTTTGCGATGATCGTCGGTGGCGGAATTCCTGGCGGCGCGACAAACTAAGGAGATCGACAAATGGCCAATGCAAAAGAGTCGTCCGGCGTTGAAGAACTGATCGATCGCTTGCGCGAACAGGGAGTTGAAGCAGGCAAAGCGCAGGCGGATGCGCTGATGGATGAAACTCGGCTCCGTGCAGAACAGCGTCTTGATGAAGCGCGGCGCGAAGCAGATTTGCTCCTTCAGAAAGCCCGTGAGGAGGCCAGTCAGACGAAGCGGGCGGGCGAAGAAGCTGTGCAGTTGGCCGTTCGTGACGCGATACTGAGACTCAAATCGGAAATGGTTGAACAATTTGCCGATCGAGTCCGTCGATTAGTCACACGAGAGCTGGAAAATGGCGAGTTCCTGAAACAGCTGATTCTGGAAGTCGGCGGACGCTCAGCACCTGCTGCAGGTCAGTCCGCGAAATTGTTGCTCCCGAAAGATGTTGCAGGCCTGGAACAACTGCGTCGCGAACCCGAGGAAGTCAAGGCAGGTACGCTGTGTCATTTTGTGGCCACAGTAACGCAGGACATGCTGCGTGACGGACTCGAAATCGGAACACGCGACGATCGTTCGGCAGGTATTCGCATTCGTCTGCAGGATCAAGACGTGGACATCGAGCTCACCGATCAGGCCGTTTCAGACCTCCTGCTTCGCCATCTGGTTCCGAGATTCCGTGCCATCATGGAAGGAATCATTCAGTGACCGCCTCCACGAATTACTATTCGCTCATCGCGAGCTTGCCACACATGCCTCGTTCATTCGATGTCGAACGAGTACCAATCTCAAAGATTCGTCTCCAGCAGCGTTTGAAAATGCTGGGAGATAAGGACGAGTGTGTTGTCGAGAAAGTGCAGAGTTTCCTGCTGTGGGACCGCCAGCAATCAGATCGCACTGACGAAGATGTCGCCAGTGAATATGAACGGCTGATGCACTCCATTACGAACCCATTGGTTTGCGACATTATCAATCATCGCATGGACATTCGCACGATTACCTGTGCATTGCGACGTCGTCGACTCGGCCTTGAGCCACCTGCTGCCGTCGGGCAATATGTTAAACACATTCGTGCACACTGGCAGCAGCCGGATTTCCATTTAGCTCGGGAGCATGCGTGGATTTCGCGTGTCCGTGAACGATTGGAAGCGAATCAACCTCTGGAAGTGGAACGCGAACTTCTGACTGTGACATGGAATCGGTGGGTGAAGCTTGCCGACGGATTTCACTTTTCGTTTGAAACCATTTTGCTCTACCTGGCGCGTTGGGAAATCGTTGATCGCTGGACCCGGCTCGATGAGTCGGTTGGACGGAAACGATTTGACGACCTTCTTGCGCAGACACTGTCTTCTGATGGAGATACCGCATGACAACCCAAGTTTCGAAGAATGGAGCACTCGTCACGGCGGTCAATGGCAATATCGTTTCCATCGAAGTGCCTGACGGGATCATTGTCAAAAATGAAGTTGCTTACGTGCTGCTGGGCGATATGAAATTGAAGTCGGAAGTGCTGCGAGTCTACGGGAACGAAGCAGACTTGCAGGTCTTCGAGGATACCGAAGGCGTGAAGGTAGGTGATTCTGTGGAACTGACTCATCGCATGCTTTCCGCGTCACTCGGCCCCGGACTTCTGGGCACGGTATTTGATGGTCTACAGAACCCGCTGGAGACACTCGCTAATCGCGACGGTTTTTTCCTAAAGCGCGGACACTACGCTGACGCTCTCGACCGACAGCGTCAATGGTCATTTGTGCCGCTGTGCCGTACCGGCGATCGGCTGCATGCCGGTGACGTTCTGGGCACCGTTCAGGAACGTCGTGTTGAGCACAAAATCATGGTCCCGTTCGACATGGACGGTATCGTAGAGCTAACGTGGATTCAGGGCGGCAGCTTCACCATTGACGAACCGATTGCCCGAATCCGCGATGGAAGCGGTGAGCGTCCACTGACCATGCGTCAGGAATGGCCGGTCCGCGTTCCATTGCCAGCCGACTTGCTGATGCGGCAGTTGGTGCAGCGGAAGTACCCGTCTGAACCATTGATCACGACCATTCGCACTATCGACACATTTTTTCCGATTGCTCGCGGAGGCACAGCCTGCATCCCCGGACCGTTTGGTGCCGGGAAGACGGTTCTGCAAACTCTGATCGCTCGCAATTCAGCGGTCGATGTTGTGATCGTGGTCGCCTGCGGAGAACGTGCGGGAGAAGTTGTCGATACCATCAATGAGTTTTCAAAAGCGCAGGACCCGCACGGAGGTGGCTCACTGATGGATCGCACGGTCATTATTTGCAACACGTCGTCGATGCCGGTTGCCGCCCGAGAAGCATCGATTTACACAGGCATCACGCTGGGAGAATACTATCGTCAAATGGGACTCGACGTGTTGCTGTTGGCCGACTCCACATCACGTTGGGCACAAGCGATGCGAGAGACCTCGGGCCGTTTGGAGGAAATTCCCGGTGAAGAGGCGTTTCCTGCATATCTCGACTCAGCCATCAAGGGCGTCTACGAGCGAGCCGGAGTACTCACGAGCCGTGGCGGTTTAACGGGAAGCCTTACCATGATCGGAACTGTGTCACCTGCCGGTGGTAACTTTGAAGAACCTGTCACGCAGTCGACCCTGGGTACGGTCAAAACCTTCCTCGGTCTGTCATACGACCGCGCCTACAAACGATTCTATCCTGCCATCGACCCGTTGCTTTCGTGGTCTCGATACCGTGAGCAATTGCGTGGGTATCTGGATCGCGAACTTGATTCTGGCTGGACGGCCAGCATTGAGTCATTGCTCAAATTGCTTCGCGACGCTGACGCAATCTATCAGATGATGCAGGTGACTGGCGAAG
>JAGQQS010000028.1 GCA_020426105.1 Planctomycetaceae bacterium | reverse complement strand
CGGTGCTGCGGGTGGCGGGACCGCGAACAGCAGCGAGCCTCACGCAGATTCACGGGAAATGGCGTTCGATGCCAACGGAAACCTGATTGAAGTGGACGACGGCGGCGTCTACCGACGGACGAATCCCCAGACTAATACCGGGGACTGGTTCTCGATGATTGGCAATCTTCAGGTCACAGAATCGCACGATGTCGCATACGACACAATTTCAAACATCATCCTCAGCGGCAATCAGGACACAGGTTCCACGGAGCAAATCAGCAGCGGCTCACGGACGTGGATGAGTATTTCGACGGGCGATGGAGGCGACGTCGCTGTTGATAACATCACTTTGGCCAGCAGCAATCAATCTATCCGGTATTCCAGTTTCCAGAATCTGCAGCAATTTCAACGGCGGATCGTTGACATTAATAATAACGTCGTGAGTACGGTGTTTCCCGCTCTGAGTGTTACCGGAAATTCTCCGGAATTTGAACCACTTTTTGACACGCCCGTCATACTGAATTCCGTGGATCCCACCCGACTTATTCTTGGTGGAAACAATGGTCTCTATGAATCGACAGACCAGGGCGACACAATTACTCGCGTGACTTCTGCCGCTATACCGCCCGACCTAACGTCTAACCCCATTGCATACGGAGGCCGTTCCGGTGGTGTTGACAATCCTGATGTTATTTATGCCGGTGCCAACGACGGAAACATTCATATCAGGACAACGACTGGCGGTGCATTTACATCGACTGATCCTGATGCTGCAAGCGACGACGAGATCCTTGACGTCCGTCTGGATCCGGATCGCTGGCAAACAGCGTTTGCAGTCGATACGAATCAGGTGTTCATGACTTCCACGACAGGTGCGTCATGGACTGACATAACGGGGAATCTCCCGACAGGCTCGGTACTGCGTTCGCTGGAATTCATCAACGCAACTTTCGATGCAGTCGTCGTTGGAACCAATCTGGGGGTCTTTGCTTCTCTGATCACGACGTTGGGCACGTGGATCCCGTACGGGAGCGGCTTGCCGAACGTCCCAGTATGGGATATGGACTATGATTCAGCCGATGATCTGTTGGTCATTGGCACACTCGGCCGTGGTGTCTGGACGCTTCCGAACGCGGGTTTGGTCGCGGATCCCACACCGACAACACCGACGATGTTAGGCCCGGTGGGGACCCTGAGTAATCCAGTGCCTTTGTTCGAATGGTCGCCCGCAGCGAATGCCGACCACTATGAGCTCGCCGTAGATAATCTTACCACAAACACAACGGACTTCTATACGCGGAGTGTTGTTACCACGAGCCACGTCGCTGAGCGCCAGTTCATAGAAGGAGACTACAAGGCACGCGTCCGCACAGTGACTGCCACTGGCTCGTTTTCTGAATGGAGTAACTACGTCGAATTCACGATCGATGTCCCAGCTCCCCTCAAGCCGGTTGTTCATCGTCCTGCGGGCAACATCACTGATTCCTTCCCAACCTTCGGGTGGACCAGCGACGATGGCGCAAGCACATATACTCTTTGGGTGAGCAACGCAACGACAGGATCTCGCGTTATCTATCGAAATGCCTACACCGGGACGTCTTACCAGCACTTCAGTCCCCTGCCCGACGGAATCTACCGTACATGGGTCCAGGCGTTCAACGCGATTGGTGAACCCAGTCCGTGGAGCGAACCCGTTGACTTCACCGTTGACCTGCCGATTCCGCTGGCTCCGAACATCACGGCCCCCGCTAAAGTCTCATCCGACATGAATCTCCGGATCGCCTGGAATGTTGTGGAATTTGCAGCAAGGTACGACCTGTGGGTGGATAATCTGACGACGGGCACCTCGAAGTTTATTCGCCAGTCGGAAATTTCGAATACGACACCTTTTTTCGACACGACAGATTTGCCTCAGGGAACGTTCCGGGCCTGGGTGCGTGCCGCCAATGGGAATAACGAATTCAGCCCATGGAGTGCTCCGTACACATTCACAGTCGATATTCTCCCGCCATCAACGCCTTCCATTGTGGGTCCGAGCGGCGTGAACGGGATCGTGACCACTACGAATCCGACTTTCAGATGGACTTCTGCCGACCGCGCCGCCACCTATGATCTGTGGGTCAACAATGTCACGACGGGCCAGGCTCAGATTATTCGTAAGCAGAATCTGACCGGAACCGAATATGTCGCTCTCACAAATCTTCCTCAGGGCCAGTATCACGCCTGGGTGCGCGGAATCAACAGTGTGAATGAAGTTGGTGAGTGGAGTGCGCGGTACACATTCACCATTGATGAACCGACTCCGCTAATCCCTGTCATCACGGCGCCCGTGGGCGGTCTCGCTGGCTCTGTTTCAAATACGAACCCAACTTTTGTCTGGAAGAGTGAGCTCAACGCGCCTTTCTATGAATTTGTCCTCGACGATCAGACAGACCGGAAATTCAACGTTATCCGCGTAAACAATTTGCAGACTACATCATATACCGTTCCTGTCAGCCAGACGCTCGTCGAACACACGTACGTCGCATGGGTTCGGGCTCGGAATAATTCCGGAGAAGCAAGCAACTGGAGTGCCCCATTCCAGGTCCGGATCGACATTCCTAACCCGACGGCTCCGACGATTATCAGTCCCACAGCGACGTCCAAAGATACCACGCCGACTTTCCAGTGGACTCACACGACCGGGGCGATTCGCTACGAGATCCTTGTTCGCAATCTGGAGCGAGGAGAAGACATTGTGCTTCAGGTAACTACGTTCACGCTGGACCCGACCGGCCAGTTTTCAATTTACACGCTGCCAAACAACAAGGCGCTGGATCCCGGAACGTACCGGTTCTGGATTCGCGCTTTTAATTCTCTCGGAACATCCAGCAACTGGAGTTCGTCCAAGACATTTGTTATTTCCGCGTCTCTGGACGTCAAAGACCTTAAGCTCGTCGAACCGTCACGCTTGCTGACCGCAGAAACGTTTTATGCAATCGCCGACGAAAACTCTCAGGCCTCAGGAAATGATCCAGAAACGGATTATACGGCAAGAGCAGCTGAGATCTCTGTGTCAGTGCCGCCCCGCGCTGCAGTACCCGCCGCGTCCGACGCTGCCATGCCGCCCACTCTGATTGAAGAAGTCATGGAGTCGCTGAGCGATCCGGCCAGCGCTGCCTCAGCAATGCTGTCGGGCTCAATTTCGAGTGACAGCATCGCTGAACCCAGGGACACGTCCAGAAGAACGATGGCAGCCACCGTCTTCGCCGTGACAATGCTGCCGGTTCGACGCGGACGACGTGACGAGTCGCGGTAGAAAGTTGTTATGCAATTGCCGTTCGAGTTGATCCGTGTGTCTGTGTGCATCTCGTTTTTCAGCCTGACGTCGGCGATCGTGTTTGCGGGACAATCCGACCCGGCGACCGATTTCGCTCATGAGATTGTGCCTATTCTACAGAAGCACTGCGTGAGTTGTCATGGCGGTCGGGAAGCGAAGGGCAGCTTTTCGCTGAACACGCGCGAGCTGCTTGTGGATTCCGGACATGTGCAGGTTGGCCGACCCGACGAATCTCAAATCATCGACCGTGTCCTCGCATCGGATAAACATGTCCAAATGCCTCCGCCGGAAAAAGCACGCCTTACGGCAGCCGAAGTTTCCTCGCTGCAACGCTGGGTCGCGGATGGTCTGCCGTGGGACGAAGGATTCTCTTTCGGGCAGGAAGCCTATGAACCGCCGCTGCTTCCTCGCCGTCCGACACTGCCGCCTGCTGTTGATGGTCGCAAAAACCCTATTGACAGAATTCTGGACGCCGACCTCGCTGCGCATGAAATTCCTCGGCCCGCAGCAATCGATGACAATGTCTTCCTAAGACGTGCCAGCCTCGATTTGATCGGTTTGTTGCCGGAACCGGAAGCCCTCGCCGCATTTTTGGCTGACCCCGCCAAAGATAAACGCGAAAACGCCATCCGGCGATTGCTGGACCGTCGGATCGACTACGCTGACCATTGGCTGACATTTTTCAATGACCTGCTCAGGAATGACTACAGTGGCACGGGATTCATTACCGGAGGCCGACAACAGGTCAGTACCTGGCTGTATGCAGCATTGCTGAACAACAAGCCCTTCGACGAATTTGCCCGAGAATTGATTGCTCCGGTGACACCGGCCAGTCAGGGTTACATCGATGGAATTCGCTGGCGCGGGGAGGTGAGTGCAGGGCAGACGGTCGAAATTCAGTTTGCGCAAAGCGTGTCGCAGTCGTTCCTTGGAATCAATCTCAAATGTGCGTCTTGTCATGACAGTTTCATTGACCGCTGGAAACTGGATGAGGCCTATAATCTTGCCGCCGTGTACTCGTCGCGACCGCTGGAAATTCATCGCTGCGACAAGCCCGTCGGTAAAATCGCCGAGGCGAAATGGTTGTTTCCGGAGCTGGGCGCTATAAATCCTGACGCGTCAAAAGAGGAGCGTTTGCGGCAACTGGCAGCGCTGATGACACATCCGGACAATGGACGTTTTACCCGCACCATCGTCAATCGCCTGTGGTACAAAATGATGGGACGCGGCATTGTACATCCGCTGGACGCCATGCAGACGAAACCCTGGAATGAAGACCTGCTCGACATGCTGGCAACTCACCTGCAGGACAACAAGTACGATCTTAAAGCGGTGTTGTATCTGATCGCGACTTCCCAAGCGTACCAATCGCGGTGTGCGGTTCGTCAGTCGCCTCCGGAGAATGCGACGGACGGTTTTGTGTATCGGGGGCCGCTCGCACGTCGCATGACTGCCGAGCAGTTTCTGGATGCTGTCTGGCAGATGACAGGTTCGGCTCCGACAACCTTCGACGCACCGGTGGCCCGCGCGATTGTCCCGGCAGCGGAAGCAGAGAAATTTCAGCTGTCTGGCGTCTGGATCTGGGGAGATTCAGCAGCGAACGGTAATGTGCCGCCAGCCGGTGAATCACTTTCGCTCCGACGAAAATTTACGTTGGCCGATGAAGTCACATCCGGCGGAGGAATCATCACGTGTGACAACAGTTTTGTGCTGTACGTCAACGGTCGAAAAATAGACAACGGCGATGACTGGAACAAGCCACACGCAATTCTGCTCAGGTCCGCGCTGAAAAAAGGAAACAACGAAATCGTGGTCGTTGCCACGAATGCTGGCAGCACTGCCAATGCCGCCGGATTGTTTTTCGACGCCCGCCTGAAGCTCAAAAACGGAGAGGATGTTACCATCGCGAGTGACGCCGCCTGGGAATGGAATCCGACTTTGCCCGCAATGAGGGAAGGACGTATGGGGGCAATTCCGGGCGAATGGAAACCCGTGGTGATCGTACCGGCACTTGCCGCGTGGACAGACGCGCTGAATTCCGATGGAAAACACCTGCTGCTGCAATCCATGAACAACGATCCGAAAATGACGCGCGCCTCTCTGTTGAAAAGCGACTTCCTGATGCGATCACTGGGCCGGCCGATGCGTGAGCAGATTGTGTCCATGCGACCTTCCGAAGTGACGACGCTGGAAGCTGTAGATCTGATGAATGGCTCGACCCTCGCCGATTATCTGGCTGCAGGCGCACATCGACTTGCCACCAAATACCCCGATGACCGCTCGGGGCTGATCGACTTCTTGATGCGGTTTGCCTTGTCGCGTGAACCTGATCCGCAGGAAACGATTCTGCTCGAAGACGCACTGAGTGTCTCACCGGCTCCTCAGGAAATCGAAGATGTACTGTGGTCCATTTTTATGATGCCGGAATTCATGCTGATTCGTTGACAAATGTGGCTATAATGCCGTGGGCGATATAATCCTTTGCCGAATGAAACCAGTCATGAGATTCGAAAACGATCCGACCGTCCCTGCGTCTATTGTCCGACGTGACTTTCTTCGACGCCTGTCCGCAGCCACTGCCGGAGCGCTTGCCTGCTCCGCACCACGCGCATTGCGGGGAGAGCAGAGTCTTTCTGTGGATCAACCCGCAGCCACGGCAGACGCCTGCATTCTGATCTGGATGGGCGGTGGAATGGCGGCACCGGACACGTTTGACCCCAAACACTATGAGCCATTTCGTCGCGGATTGCCCGTCAGCGACATGCTCAGCACCTTTCCGGCAATCGATACGTCGGTGAGCGGGCTCAAAATCAGCCGCGGGCTGCCACAGATTGCCGCCGTTATGGATCGCGCAACGCTGATTCGTTCGGCTGTGCAGCCAGACCTTGGCAGCATTCTGCATTCCAGACACCAGTATCATTGGCACACGGGGTATGTGCCTCCCCAGACCGTCGCCTGCCCACATCTCGGCGCCTGGATCGCGAAGGTTCTCGGACCGCTGAATCCGGTAATTCCTCCGTTTATCAACATCGGCCAGAGGCTGGAGGGTGTTGGTGAAAGCGATGAGCTGAAGGCTTTTACGACCGGCGGATTTTTCGGCACTGAATATGGCCCGATGAACCTGCCTTATCCGGCGGAAGCTGCACAGTCTGTGCGACCGCCGGGCACGATGACTCGCAGCCGATTCGTTAACCGTAACCGGCTGTTTCAGAAACTTGTGGACCAGAATCCTCACCGCGATTTTATGAGTGACTATCAGCAGGAGTCACTTTTACGCTCGTTTGATAATGCTTATCGGTTGTTGAGTTCGAACTATCGGGATGCGTTCGATATCAGCCTGGAGCCGGATGAAGCCCGCAGCCCATATGGAGAAACACGTTTCGGTCAGGGATGCCTGCTGGCAAGAAGGCTCGTTGAAGCCGGTGCGCGGTTCGTGGAAGTCACAACTGAGTATGTTCCGTTCCTGCATTGGGATACTCATAACAGCGGTCATGAAACACTGCAGCGCATGCACACGGAAATTGACCTCCCGATTGCGCAATTGATTCGGGATCTGGAGCATCGAGGCATGCTGGAACGAACCCTCGTGGTCATCGCCTCTGAATTCAGTCGCGATGCGTTAATTGAGGGAGTGCCTGGCTCATCGGCGGCCGATCAGGCAACGGATCAGGTTGAGCGTATTACGGAACTCAAACACTATGGTCTGCACCGGCATTTCACCGGTGGAACGAGTGTCGTGTTGTTCGGAGGAGGAATGAAGCGCGGGTTCGTGTATGGAAAAACTGCGGACCAACGTCCACTGATTGCAGTCGAAAATCCCGTTCCGATTGCGGACCTGCACGCGACCATCATGACGGCGATGGGGATCAGCCCCCAGACCGGTTTTGAAATCGAAGGCCGACCGTTTTACGTGACACAGGACGGCAAAGGGCAGGCCGTTCGAGAATTATTTGCATCGTCCACCTGAAAAATTCGCCTGCAAGATTACGACTGCGAATTCTTCCGTCGTCGGCCGCTGCTCGCGGGGACCCAGGTGTTGGCGCTGGTCACCTGAATTTCATGGACTTCCTGGGCGCTAATCGGCCGATTTGTCCCCGTGGCGGATGTCGGCGTCGATTGATTGGCCACGCGAGGTTCATAGTCACCAAGACCGTCGTCGCGACGATTTCTGGCAGACAACAGCAGGAATCCAGAGGAATTTCCGGGAGCCTTGCCGTATCGAAACAGCACGATTATGGTAAAGACAACCGTCAGCATTCCGCCTAATGCCCATGCGGCCGCAGAAAACGACGCGGGAGACATCGCCGACACCACGAAGAGGCAACACCCCACCCCAAGAGCCGTAATGAACACAGCGGCAAGCAGGCTGCCGGATTCTTTCCGATGGTTTTGAAATCGCCTGGCCATGCGCGGACACTCAAGACAAACTGGATAGAAAGCCGCTGGCAGGATTCTAACAAATCGATGTGGCTTTGACAGAGCAACTGCTGACACATTTTTCCGCCGCCTGTGTCCCCGGCGCGATGAAGCATCGGCCTGGGAACTGTCGAAGCCAAACGAACAGGAATTTGTTCGTACTGAAAAATTGAAATTTTCAGTGAGTGAAGGCGGCCTGGGACCGTTTTTGCACCAGTCGAGCCGCTGTAAGAGTATTCTGCAGCAGCATGGCAATCGTCATCGGGCCGACGCCACCAGGCACTGGTGTGATGGCAGATGCAATGGAGCTGGCGGCGGCATAGTCGACGTCGCCGACCAGGCGTTCGCCGACACGATTGATCCCCACGTCGATCACGACCGCCCCCGGTTTAATCATGTCGCCTTTAACAAATTTCGGAATTCCCACTGCGGCGATCAGGATATCGGCGGTGCGACAGACGGCGCCTATGTCGGCCGTTCTGCTATGGCAAATCGTGACCGTTGCATCGATGCCTTTCTGTACCAACAAAGCGGCCATCGGTTTTCCCACAATGTCGCTGCGGCCGATCACGACGGCATGTTTTCCTGCTGTGCGAACTCCGGTTAGTTCCAGCATTTTCATTACGCCGGCCGGGGTACACGGAAGAAATCTCGGCCGCCCCTGAAGCATCAGTCCGGTGTTTTCAGGATGAAACGCATCAACGTCTTTTGTGGGCGCGATCGCGTCCAGAATCTGCATCGAATCAAGATGTTTCGGCAGGGGCAACTGCACCAGAATTCCATGTACGTCCGGATCGCTGTTGAGCGCATGGACCAGTGTCAGGAGCTTGGCCTGATTGATCGTGGCATCAAGTCGGTGCAGGGTACTTTTAAGTCCGGCCTTGTGGCACGCGCGTTCCTTGTTCCGGACATAGACCTCGCTCGCCGGATCATTCCCCACCAGGACAGCAGCCAGGTGCGGGATGATGCCGGACTCACTGATCAGCCGTTGCGTTTCAACGGCAACCTGATTGCGAACAGTTTCGGCGATGGCTTTGCCATCAATGATTTGAGCGGACACGATCGGCACTTTCAGTAAGGTGTTTGCTGATGCGAAAGAATCAGGGAGTACGCCGCCCCTCGCTCTTCAGGCGTGCATCTATCCAGCCTGTGAGTTCTTCGCTGAACTTCCCCAACGGCGGATCTCCGTAGTTGAGACGATAGTAACGTCCATCCTGATAGCACTGATCGACCAGTGGTTGCAACTGCAATACGGCGTCACGTTCATTGTAGCGAAGGGGAATCGGAATATTCGGCAATGGCTGCTGCAACGGCGCTCGGTAGATCTCAAATTGATCGGGCTTCGCGTCGCGATAAACACAGATCATATACGGAGTGCGATCTTTGAGCCTCAGATCCGCCAGCGGTGCCGCGAGGACATATTTTCCCTGTCGAACAAGATCGATCTCAACAAGGTTGACTCCGGCGTCGATGTAGTTGGACTGCTTGCGAGTATACTGCTCCCGAGCGCGGCTGCCGACTTTGTTCCAGGGGCTGATGACTTCTATCGCCGTAATGACTTGCCCGTTGGTATCGACGATTTCAATGTGTCGAGTCGGATGTGGTGCCCGTCGCAACACCAGTGGTTCAGTGAAAACGACGCTGTCGGCTTTGAATGCGGACGCCGGGAACGTTGTATCATGAGCGATATGAAGATGCGGACGAATCGACGACGCTGCTTCATCTTTGTAAACCGCGAGATTCTCTTCGATCTTCGCCTGCAGGTCGCTCGGCAATTGCTGGTTGAGTTGATTGCGAGCATAAACGATCAAACTCGCGTGAACCTCCGGCCACAGAGATTCAAGGTAGGGGTCCATACCGGGAAAAGGGCTTTTCCGCATGATTCATCCGCTCCATAAAACTATACGCTGCGAGAATTCATGATAGCGGCTTGGCATAGCGCACTGGAAGCGGCGAATGACTTTTCAGCGCGTTGAAGTATTTAGATTCGTTTACCCCGTGGCCGACAGGGCAGGCTGTAGCACGTCGCACACAACCTGGCCTTTCGGCCATGGGTTAAACGTCTGTGTTTNCCCGCATAAAAATGCTTCACAGCGTCGTGCCGTAAGGGCTCATCTCGGCGGAGCGAGATAATTACTTCGGACACAGAATCTCAAGCACCTGCAGACCGCAGTTCGGTCTGATCTCAATGCTGCTGGATTCAGCCGGAATGAGGACCGTCGTGCCAAGCCGAGCAGAGACTGTGCCTCCACCAGTTCTGACAACAGCGTTTCCCTCCACAAACATCAGGATGCGGAACTGGTCCAGCACCGGGATCGTGAATCGCTCGAGCGCGCGGTGGCGGCGAATGACGAAGTACTCGCAGCGGACAAGTTCTTCGAAAATGTGATTCTGATCGCAGAGTGTCACGGGGGGCACAGGAGACACCGGACCGCGAACAAAGTCTGTGCATTCAATCGACTGCTCAACATGAATCTCGCGAGGCTGGCCATTAGCATCGACTCGCCCCCAGTCGTGCAGGCGAAACGTGAGGTTACTTTGTTGCTGGACTTCCGCCAGCAGAATTCCGGGGCCGATGGCGTGAACAGTGCCAGCCGGTACGAATACGCAATCGCCGGACTTGACGGGAATCATGTGCAGCAGATCTTCGATATGGCCCGACTGCAATCCTTCCTGCAATGCTGCCGCATCCACACCCGATTTCAGGCCCGCGCAGATGCGGCTGTCTGGCTGAGCATCCAGAATGACCCAGGCTTCGGTTTTTCCATTTTCGTGGGGGGCGTACCGGCGCGCGAGTTTGTCATCCGGATGCACTTGTAACGAGAGCCAGTCATTGGCGTCCAGAAACTTGATCAGCAGCGGAAACTGGGGCATCTCTGCCTGCGCGCCGAGCAGCTCCAGGGGGTACGCCTGCATCAGTTGCCGCAGCGTGAACCCTGCAAACTGCCCGCCGGTGACACGACTTTGATCATCGCCATGATCCGCAATTTCCCAGCTTTCAGCGTAGTCGTTGCCATCGCCGATCGGCTTTTGCAGCAGGGAGCCCAGCCGTCGACCTCCCCAGCGAATTCGTTTCAGCAGTGGCTCAAAGACAAATGGCGGGAGCATGATTATGAGCGTGCCCCTTCACGGCGTGGTTTGCGATGAGGGCGACCGGCACCGCCCGCAGGCCGGTCCGGACGACCGCCCGATTTTCCCTGACGCGGCGCGAACGCCTGATCTCGATTCCCTTCCGCTTTGGAAATCTGCAACTGACGTCCCGATACCCAGACTTTCTTTAGTGCAAAAAATGTCTCGGACGGCATGCCCTGTGGAAGGTCGACCGTACTAAAGTCGTCAAAAATTTCGATGCGCCCGATCTGCGCACTGTCGATACCAGCTTCGTTGGCGATGGCGCCGACAATATTACCCGGTTTCACCTGATGCGCGTGTCCGACTTCGATGCGAAATGTTTCTTTGTTCGCATCATCTCGCCGTGGAGCGCGGGGACGATCGTCCCGGTCCCGGAAGCTACCCTCCCTGCGAGGTCCGCGGTCGCGTCCGCCACGATCATCAAATCGCCCGCCTCGATCACGCTGATCTCTGTCCCCGAATCGAGGTCCGCGATCACCGCTCCGCTCATCCCGTCGGCCACGCGATTCGAAGAATGTCTCCTGACGGAATTCTTCTCTGAGCAATAGTGACTGGCCACCGGTAGACATAACGGCCAGCGCCGCCATAATCTGCTCAACCGGGGTCTCCGGGTTTTCGCGGCGATACTGTTCAATTAACGAGCCCATGGATTCTGCCATCGGATGCGTCATGTTTTCCGTGATCTTCCCGTGAAACTGAGCAACGCGCATTTTGTTGATGGCGCGATTGGTCGGCAGTTCCATCAATTCTATTTTTTGCCTCGTCGCGTATTCAAGACTCTTCAGCATTCGCTGCGCCTTGGGATGCACGAATAAAATCGCCTCGCCGCTTCGACCTGCGCGGCCCGTGCGGCCGATGCGATGTACATACGACTCATTATCGCCGGGGAGGTCATAGTTGATCACATGGCTGATTCGCTGCACATCGAGGCCACGTGCCGCAACATCGGTCGCCACGATCACATCCAACTTGCCCGCCTTCAGGTTTTCAATGATTCGTTCGCGCTGGGCCTGAGCGATATCACCGTTTAACGCGGCCGCTTTCAGCCCTCTTTGGCTCAGGAAATCCGCCAGTGGTTCGGTTGTGCTGCGCATCTTGACGAAGACGATCACCCCATCGATCGGCTCCGCTTCGAGGATGCGTCCCAGGGCTGCTTCCTTCTGATGATTTCCGACAACGACAAATCGCTGGCGAATCGTGTCTGCGGTGGCCGTCTTCTGCCGGATTGTGATCTCGGCCGGATTCTTCAGATGTTTCTGAGCAATCTTGCGAATCACGGGCGGCATCGTGGCGGAAAAAAGGGCAATTTGCCGCTCGGTCGGCAGCTGGTCGAGAATCCATTCGACACTTTCTGCAAAACCCATTCGCAGCATTTCGTCGCCTTCGTCCAGCACCACACCTTTCAATGCATCCATCTGCAGCGAACCGCGATTCATATGGTCCGTAATACGACCCGGCGTACCCACAATGACATGCACTCCGCGCTTCATCTGCGCAAACTGTGGCTGATAGGCAGCGCCGCCATAGACCGCAAGCACGTTCAGTCCCCCCATATTGGCGCCGTATCGCTCGAAGGCCGCGGCTACCTGAATCGCAAGCTCCCGCGTCGGTACCAGGACCAGAACCTGTGGGCGGCGAACCGCGAGGTCGATCCGCTGCAGCATCGGCAATGCGAAGGCGCCCGTTTTGCCGGAACCCGTCTGAGCCATTCCCAGTACGTCACGTCCTTCAAGAAGATGGGCGATCGTTTGTGCCTGAATCGGAGTCGGTGTTGTGTAACCGGAGGTTTCAATCGCTTTCATCAGCGGAGCAATCAGCTTCAGCTGACGAAATCCATTCTCTTCTGCAGTCGCCCCTGTCGACTCTGCTGCCTGAGCAGATGCCGCTGGCTTTGCCGTGACTGGTGCAGAGTCAACCCTGAGGTCCGATGCCACTGTCGCGACCGGAGCATCGACGACGGCTGACGCCTCAAGGGCAACAGGTACGTCAGCAGGCAGCTCCGCATCGATCGCTGCAACAACAGCCTCGTCGGTATTCGCTTCCACGGGAGCCAGCAGGTTGCTCATTGAGTCTTCAACAGGCAGACTTGCGACAGTTTCTGAATTTGAATCGGTGAACGACATTTTGGTATCAACTTCTTTACTGGAGGTTGCAATCGGCAACCAGGAATCAGAATGTGTTTGTTTGGAGTGCAGGCTTCAGCCTGCAGTGGGGCGCCGAATTGAGACTGCGTTGAGGGTGTGTGCAGCGCCAAACATACATACCCTTGCGTTCGCAGAAATTGCCCAACGATGCGTTTCGAATTGCTTCACGCACCCTGAGGATCGAATACTACGAATTTGTCCGCGCAGGTCGCTTGCGGCGACGGCGTGCCGGGCCAGGTTCCGTTCCGGATTTTTCAGCAGATCCCTCAACAAATAATCCGTCACCGAAGAAGTCATCGCTCTGCGGAGGACGCGGTCTGGTCAATCGGGGTTCAGCAGCGGGTCTCGTGCTGTGCTGTGGTCGAGACTGAGCTGCCTGAGGTCGCTGAACAGTTCCCTCGATGCGGCGGTTGCCACCGCCGTCATCGCGGCGACCGGCGGACTGGCTTCGGCCTGAACCGCCAGTGCTCGAATTGCCTCGACGCTCTGAACCACGGCCAGCGTCGCGACCGGTGTCCTGGCGTCCCGGCTTTTCAAACCGGCGATGCACCGAATAACCATCATTTCCACGAGCTGCTTCCCGTCCGCCCGTGGGAGGACGTCGTTCCTGTCCTTCGCTGCGACTCCGCCCGCGTCCCGCGGCCTGCGGGCTGAGCGGTGAACCGGACCGCCCGCGTCGTTGTGGTCGATCTGGTCGCTCGGTGTCGGCAGAATCCAGAGCGGCTGAAAAATCAAACCCCTCCACTTGCTGAACCGGAATCGCCATCCCAATTAATTTTTCAATGCTCCGCAGCATCCGACGTTCATCAGGATCGCAGAGAGCAACAGAAACGCCCGTCGCTCCTGCACGACCGGATCTGCCAATTCGATGCACATACGTCTCTTCTTCGGTTGGCATGTCGTGAATGAACACATGAGATACACCATCCACATCGATTCCCCGCGCGGCAATATCTGTCGCGACCAGGATAGGTGGAGCCGTACTCTTAAATTGCTCCAGAATCCGCTGCCGTTTGTTCTGACTTTTGTTGGCATGGATCGCTTCGGCCTGAAAGCCGGCAGCCACCATGTGACGCACGATCCGATCCGCACCATGCTTCGTGCGGCTGAACACGATCGCCCGACTTGGATTTGCGCGAGTGATCAGTTCAATCAACAGTCGGGTCTTCTGCTTCTGCGGGACAAAGCAGACGCTTTGTTCGACGAGTTCCGTGGTCTTCTGCTTTGGCTCGATCGAGATGCTAACCGGATCACGCAGGATAGAGCTGGCCAGTTCCCGGATTTCCGGCTTCATCGTGGCGGAAAACATCAAGGTCTGACGCTTCGTCGGCACATACTTTAAAATTCGGCGAATCGCCGGAAAAAAGCCCATATCCAACATCCGGTCCGCTTCATCCAGGACCAATGTGTGAACATCGGCAAGACTAATCAACTTTTGCTGAATCAAGTCCATCAGACGACCGGGAGTTGCCACGACAACATCCACCCCCTGACGCAACGCTCTCACCTGTGGCTGCTGTCCGACTCCACCGTAAATGGTGGTGGCCCGAATCGCAGCAAACGCTCCGTAGTTCTTAAAGCTTTCATGGATCTGAATCGCCAATTCGCGGGTACTTGCCAGAATTAATACCTGCACCGGCCGGACGCCGGATTCGCGTTTGGGTCTGGATGTCACCAGCTGGTGGATGATCGGCAATGCAAACGCCGCTGTTTTACCCGTACCTGTCTGGGCAATCCCGATCACGTCGTGCCCTTTGAGCACGACCGGAATTGACTGAGCCTGAATGGGGGTAGCGACTGAATAGCCTTCTTTGGAAATAGCGCGCACAATGGGCTCAGCGAGCCCGAAGTCTCCGAAATTCATTCTTTATCCTGGGGTTAGTTGAGAAACATTCCCAGGACCGAATGCAGGAAAACGCAGCTAAGAAGTAGGGCGCTCTCAAGAACGATTGGAACTGGCAGTCATCCGTCGGATTGAACCAACCGGAGAGGACCGAATGCTTCGCTGATCAGATCGACGCCCGGTGACGCTGTGTTCACACAATAAAGCGAATCCGAAATCAGTTACGCGGGAACTGTACCAGCCAAAGCCAGAATGAAAACTCAATTCCGGTCGATCGGGCAGAAATTCCGAATGTTCCTAACAGTTGCCGCTCCATGTTCGGCAAATTCTTGCATTCATTGACGCATTTCAACACCCGCCTCGCAGGAAATTCCTCAAATGACAGCACCAAACGTACAGCTACTTTTCTGAAGCAGCCTGCGTGGTCTCGGCCCGGCCCGGAACTTTGGGATCCTGCGTGTCTACAACGATGATCTCAACAATAAAGGCTCCCGCCGAACCGCCGGTTCCTGATTTTTCGATGACCACATCCAGTGAACGCCGATGACCATTGGGCAATGTCTTTACGCCTTCGATCCACATCACTCCCTTTGGTGCATCGGGCCGACTGAATCCGCTGGTGCGACCTTCATAATGGCTGGTCAGGTCTTCAATGTCCCGTTGTTTCTGGGGGGTGAAATTCGTGCGGATGTAGTACACCTGTGTCGCGGCGGGCACTGTGTTTTCAGATGTTGCGGCGGACCCGGCCGGCATTTCCATCATGACGGATGTCTCAGCCGTGGCGTTTTTATGCAGCTTGACGGGCAGTGTGTCGGCGTAAGGCTTCATATTGCCGGAAGCCGCACGAATTTTATTCCGCAGCGACAGGATCAGGCTTTCTGTGCCGGATGTCCACGAATCCATAATCCCGGGAGTTTCCTTCTGGGGGCGCGTTCGCGGCAGTGATTTCAGCACGACAATCAGCGCAGGGTCGTGCACCTCGGTAAACAGTCCTGCGGTGTTTAAGCTTTCCGCTCCGGTCGAATGCAGACGTGCAAATGTTTCACACAGGGTTTGTCGCACTTCGGTGACGGGAATCGTCGAAGCCAATAACACAAGGTCAGTTGCCGTCGTCAGATCTGTGGTCGCATCCAATTGCTTGATAATTGCCGAAATCGCTTTGGCGCTCCACAAAAAATCCCCGCCTTGAACGATGGCTTCCGGCGTCATGGACAAGACAGGCAGCGATGATACGTCCGGCTGAGCTGCCGCAGCTCCGGCCACGTTACCACCAAACCCGTTTGCACCAAACGCGTTGCCACTTCGAGGAATGAAGGCTCCATCGTCATCGATGTCCCGATCACGTCCTCGACGTCCCAACCCTCCCACGAATCCATTTCCGGCAGCGGCGCCTGAAAAGCCGTTCGGGGCGCCCGGAGCCCCCGCGGGTTGAGGGGCTGTCCCTGCAAACCCCGTCAGTGTGTCGATTTTACCCGCAGAAATTGCGGCGAATATCCGGAGGCACGCTTGCCGATTTTCAGCCGGAATCGGCACCGAACTGTCCAGAAAAGTCAAAAGCACGGGCTGAATCACGTCCGGATTAGAATCCAATTTTTGAAACAGTCGCTCAACGACAATTTGGCAACTGGCTTCTGCGGCCAGCGGAGACTTAACGGTCCCGGCCACAATTCCGTAGATTGCCTGCCATGCATTCTGCGACCCGTTTGCGATCAGACCGTCCACGACATGTTCGAGGAGTTCACGATCCTCAAACTGGTTAATCGCCTGGGAGCCCCCGTGCACGCTGCCTCTGGAAAATCCATTTGCAGGAGAATTTGGTGACATCCTCCCCTCATTTCGCTCTTCTTCCTCCCGTTCTTCACGACGAGACTTTCGTCCTGATGAAAGCCCCGATTCATCGTCCGCAATCCGGTCGGGATTCTTTCCGGAACCGCCCCCAATACGCTCCTGAACACCACTGGCGACGGCGCCCACCGCAGCCCCCTGAGGGGCATAACCAACCGACGCTTCCAGCAGCATGGCAGTCACGCTATCGACGGCGAAAGCAGGATGGATTTCTATGGCGGTCGCATCGGGGCGGTAATCATAGTAGCTCTGAGGCGGGATTGCCGCGGGTGGAGCGTCCTTACCGGAATCAGATTCGTCAGGCGCGGGCTGTGAGGGAACGTCTGCGGTATCACCGGGCGCTGCTGAATCCGGGTCAAGTATTCGCATGAGCAGGAGGGCGACGCCAGCATCCCCCGGGTTTGACTTTACTTTCGAATCGATCGCTGCCAGCAGCCTGGCATCGCGTTCGCGGGCCGCCGACAGGAAATCCTCCTCAGTCCATGCTTCCACATTTTCGGGGCGGAGGACTGTGTCCGTCACAGCAACCTCGGCCGCCCCTGTGCCTGAGCCCGCCACAGGCTGCGGCTGATCTTCATCGTCGGGATCACCGTGTCTGAGTTCAAAGCGGCGAGGGTTCGCGGGGCTGGGGCCGGGTTGAGGCGTGCTTGCCGTTTCTTCCTCCTCCCGCTTACTCCTCGAATTGCCCTTACGGTCTTCGTCATCATCAACAGCCACCGCCTGAGCATTTGCTGGCGGCGGGTCAGCATTGTTTGGAGTGACTCCCGGTGCCTGGCCGGCAGCCCCGCTGTCACCGGCAGCAGGGGCAGGAGCCTCGTAATTGCTGCCACCACAACCGATCAGAGCCAGAACTCCAAAAACAGTCAACCAGCAGCATGCATGGCCGCCAATGGAACGCCATTGATCCGAGATGTGCATAAGAACAGCTCCACCAGATTAAATTACGACAATCTCGACGGGCAAGGGCTCGCGTTAATTGCAGGACGCTTGAGTCCACCGCGGCAGGCTCACGCGTCAGAGTATCACGCACCGTCGACTGCATGCAAGCGGCGCCCGCTAATTCACCTCGCGAATCGCTGCATCCGCGGCTTGAGAAAGGAGCCAACGGGCGAGTGTCCAAACAAGGGTTGTCTCAATTCCAGGGCAGCCCGCGGATTATTGCCGTGTGAAACGACGGAGTGTTTCCTCAATGACGCAGCCAAAAACATTGACCGTGCGAGTCCTTGCGAGCTCTGCAGCCGCACAAAAGAACAGGGAAACGCCTGATTCAACCGGCATCGGATGCTTGACAGTTCAGGAAAATCCTAGTAGTTTGCCCATCCAACCTGAGGAAGCTGGCGGAAAACCGGGGAATATCCGGATTGGCCGTCAGTCTTTTCGGGAAGTTTGCTGTTTGTTTGCTCCAGAACCGCGTTCAAGGAACCTGAAATGGACAAGATGTAGGTCTGACTCCATTTCCCCGATATCCAGCGTGCTTCACCTTCGGGTGACGGACGTCCGGAATGAGGAAAGTTCTCCGCCAAAGTTACTGACCGACGACGTCAGGAAGTTTGTCGGGCGCGTAAAGTGGGACATTGTTCCCGCTTTTTTTTTAACCATGCACAGCACCAATCAGACACCTACGTCATGAACGGAAACGAAATACTCAGAATTGTCGATACAATCCATCGCGACAAAGCTATTGATGCTGATGTCGTGTTTGAGGGGATTGAGCAGGCGATTCTTTCAGCCGCGCGTAAGCACTTCTCGGAGGAGGAGCAGCTTGAAGTACGCATCGATCGCGAAACGGGTGAGCCCGCGCTGATCTGCGATGGCGCGATGCTGGACCCGGAGCTTCTGGGAGATCTGTTGGGCCGAATTTCGGCTCAAACCGCCAAGCAGGTGATGATTCAGAAAATCCGCGAAGCGGAACGAGATCAGTTGTACGAAGAGTTTTTGGAACTTCGCAGCCAGCAGGTTTCCGGTCAGGTAACTCGAGTTGATCGCGGTACGGTGATCGTGAGTCTGGGCAAAGTCGAAGCGATCCTGCCTCGCAGTGAGCAGATCCGCAAAGAGAACTACCGTACCGGGGACCGGGTTCGAGCGATTGTGCTGGACGTGCGGAAGACCGGATCGCGAGTTCGTGTAATCCTTTCCCGGACTCATCCTGAATTTGTGCGGCGTCTGTTTGAGGTCGAAATTCCTGAAGTTAACGATCGAATTATTGAGGTTCGATCCATTGCCCGGGAGGCCGGCAATCGCTCAAAGGTGGCTGTGTCGTGTAGTGATGCGACAATCGATTGCGTGGGGGCCTGTGTGGGCGTCCGCGGGGCCAGAATTCGTGGAATCGTGGAAGAACTGGCCGGCGAACGAATTGATATTGTACGCTGGAATGATTCGCTCCAGATTCTGGTGCCGAATGCCATGCAGCCAGCAGAAGTGGAAGACGTCATCCTTTGCCAGATGCTGGGTAAAGTTATTGTGCTGGTGCGTGAGGACCAATTGTCGCTGGCGATTGGCAAATTCGGCCAGAATGTTCGCCTGGCCTCAAAATTGGTCGGCTGGGACATCAGCGTCATGACTCAGGAGCTGCTTGATGAGCAGCTTGACAAATCCATTGAAGCTTTCTGTGTCATTCCCGGAGTGACACCGGATCTTGCCGAAAACCTGGTGTCTCAGGGATTCTTCACGTTTGATGATCTGTCGGTTATTGAGCCGGATCAGCTGGCCGAAATGAGTGGCCTTAGTGCCGAGGACTGCGACCGCATTGTCGACTACGCGGATGTCGAGAGTGCTCGTATCGAGGCCGAAGAACGGATTGCTGCTGAACAGCGAAAACAGTCAGCCGCCGCTCCTGTCAGGCAAAAGCCTCCGCGTGGGATCGAAGAAGAGGAAGTCGCCAGTGCGACTCAAAGTGTGGAAGAAGGTGCCTCTGCAGAAGGTGAGGCCTCTGCAGACGGTGATTCACTGGCTGATGCTGGTGAGTCACTGGCTGATGTTGGTGAGTCACTGGCTGATGTTGGTGAGTCACTGGCTGATGCTGTTGTGGAAGAGAACGACTTGCCGCAGGCGGCAGGTGAATTGTCGAGTTCAGAGCCTGAGGAGGCGACTATTCCGGCCGCGGTCGATAAAAATTCTGCCGGGGCGGATGAGGTAGTGTGATGAGTTTATCGGAGCAGCCATTAAGTCGATGGTTGAGCGTTTTGCTTTGATTCTCGTAACGCGAGGTCGGGCGTCAGAACAGAGGAGACACGGTCTTCAGTAATTAAATTTGGTAAGTATTGAGTGTTCTTGTGTCTGTGTTCTGGCTGTCACCGGCATTCGCCGGAAACAGGTTGAAAGGCTGCATCGTCTGCGGTCTGCGTTGCGATTGAAGGAATTCGTTGCGATGCCTGATCTGTTTTTGTGAGATTCATTGCTGACACTGTCGGTGGGGAGCGTGTTTCCCGGCAGACTCCGTTGGCCTAAGGGGTTTAAGTTTTGAAGATACGTATCTTTGCCCTTGCACGAGACCTTGGTCTTGACAGCAAGGTGTTGATCGATCTGTGCGAGCAAGCTGGAGTCAAATTGCGCAATGCGCTCGCGACGATCAGCGAAGAAGAGCGAGACACGGTTGTCGCTTACATCCGCAACAAGGGGTCCGTGGCCGCCAGCCCCGGGGATGCTGCTGCGACGGAGCTGCCGCCACTCAGAGAACCATCGCTGACGGTTGGAAAAGTGCGTCAGATCGTCGGGATTCCTGCGCGCTCTGCGTCGAAGGTTCAGGAAGAGATCGACGTCGAAGAGATTGAAGCAGAAGAAGAAGAACCCGCGACACAGGAAGTTGTTGAATCCGTCCCTGTGCCTGTCGAAGAACCTGTGGTCGCAGAAGAAATTCAGGTGGAACCAGTTGCGGAATCGGTGGTCGTTCCTGAAGTGCCTGGACCTCCGCCTGTCGAGCCTGTTGCTCCCCCGGCACCGGTAGCGCCGACCGAAGTTGCAGAAACGCCAGCGCCGTCGGATGCCATGCGGCGGCCGAAGATGCAGTCGCTGCGTGAGATGAGGCCGATTGGCTCTGTTAAGGATCGTGAACAGCAGGCTGCTTCGGCAGCCAGAGCTGGTGGTCCGATCAAAGTCAATCGTGACAAAGAACGTCAACCCGGTCGACCGATGGTTGCCGCTCCGCCGACGATTCAGGCTCCGCCGGTAAAGAAGGCGAAACCGCGCGAAGAAAAAGTGCAAAAACCGGACATGTCGCTGTCAGAGATTGTGGATCGCCGCAGTCCGCTGGCTGATCAGTTGAAAGCGCTGCGCAAAGCGCGGGATGCCCACGAAGCGGGTGGTCCCGCTGTCGCTGACCAGCGAAAAACCAAAGGGGCCGTGAGTCGCGGTTCGTTGCTTAAGGAACTCCGGGAAACAAGGGAAGCGGAACGCCAGAACAAGAAGCTCAAACGGCGTAAACGTTCCGGCCCAATTGATCTCAAAACCACGGCGTCCATTTCATTTCCAATTACGGTACGTGCTTTGTCAGAAGCAATTGGTCGACCGGCGAAGTCGATTATGAGCATTCTGTTCAAAGCCGGACGCATGGTGACGATCAACGATGAGCTCGGCGAAGAAGAGGCCATGGAAGTCTCGATGGAGCTGGGCGTTGACCTGTCGTTCAAGCGTGGCCGCGACATCGAAGCAGAATTGCTTGCATCGCTCGATCACGAAGATCCGCCGGAACTGATGCGTCAGCGTCCTCCAATGATTACGATTCTGGGACACGTGGATCACGGCAAAACCACGATGGTGGACCGCATTCGGAGTGCCAACGTGGCCGCTGGTGAAGCGGGCGGGATTACGCAGCACATTGCGGCGTATCAGGTGAACTATGAAGGGCATCTGCTCACATTCATCGATACTCCTGGGCATGCGGCTTTCGGTGAAATGCGTTCTCGTGGTGCTGACGCAACCGACATCGTTGTGCTGGTTGTCGCCGCGGATGACGGTGTCATGCCGCAGACGGTCGAATGCATCAGTCACGCCAAGAATGCGGGTGTTCCGATTGTCGTGGCCTTGAATAAAATCGACCTGCCCGGAATTGATGAGCAGCGTATTCTGCAGCAGCTGGCACAGCATGAATTGCTGCCGGCAGAATGGGGCGGCGAAGTCGAAGTGGTGCGGACTTCCGGCACCACAGGCAAAGGGATCGACAAGTTGCTGGAGACGCTGTTGCTGACCGCCGAATTGCAGGAGTTCACGGCCAATCCCGACCGGGAAGGCCTTGGGGTCTGCCTGGAAGCATTCAGAGACGAAGGTCGCGGGGCCATTGCCTGGCTCATCGTGCAGAAAGGGACGCTCCGGATTGGAGATAACGTGCTGTGCGGAGCAACCTATGGACGCATTCGGGCGATGTACAATGACAGGGACGAGCCGATTACCGAGGCGGGGCCGTCAATGCCTGTCAAGGTGTCCGGGCTGTCCGATGTACCTGGCGCCGGGGATCACTTCTTCGTGATGAAAGATATCGAAGAAGCCCGTGAGACCGCGGAGGGGCGTTTGCACGAAGGTCGCACGGAACTTCTGTCGTCTCGTGTCACGGCCAGAACCCTGGAGGATATTCTCAGTGTACCTCGCGAAGGTCATGGAGTTCAGGAACTGCCGTTGATTCTGAAAGCGGACTCACCAGGTTCAATCGAAGCGCTTCGGGGAGAAGTCTGTAAATTCGAACATCCGGAAGTGAAGGTACAGATTATTCACTCCGGTGTGGGCGGTGTGAATGAGAGTGACGTTTCGCTTGCCAGCGCTGCCGGGGCAATTATCATTGCTTTCCACGTTGTCGCGGAAGATCGAGCACAATTACAGGCAGATCGCACGGGCGTCGAAATCCGCCGTTACAACATCATCTACGAAATCACAGATCATATTAAACTGGCGTTGCAGGGACTGCTGCGTCCGGAACGGGTCGAAGTTTCTACAGGTCGCGCCATCGTGCTGCGAACATTCAGCATCAGCAGATTTGGCACAATTGCCGGGTGTCGTGTGCTCAATGGCACGATCTCCCGTGACAGTCGTGTCCACTTAATTCGCGATCAGAAAGTGCTGAACGACTATCGAATCGGGTCTCTGAAACGTGAAAAAGACGACGCGAAGGAGGTCCGGGACGGAATGGAGTGTGGTATTCGTCTTGACGGGTTCAACGATATCAAAGAAGGAGACTTGTTCGAGGCATTTCGAATCGACGAAATTGCAAGGACGTTGTAATCCTGAAAGGTATCTCTGCTGCCGCCAACTCCGTTCGTTGCCGAAACGGAGGTTCGAACCGGTAGCATGAACCTTTCACCCGGATTGCGTGTCGGAGTCGGCTCCACCTTCTGAAAGTGACCCCCAATGTCAACTCGTCGTACGGCCCGAGTAGCCTCAATGATCCGCGAAGTCGTCAGTACGGCCATCCTGTTCGAACTCCGGGATCCTCGAATCCAAAATGTAACGGTGCTTGGGGCCGATGTTAGTCCGGACCTGCGATACGCCACGGTGCGTATTTCAGTCATGGGTGATGAAAAAATGGCGGCGCTGACGATGCACGGGCTCACGTCAGCGAAAGGGTATTTGCAGTCCAGAGTCGCCGAGTATATTAAGAGTCGATATACTCCCGAGTTGCGTTTTGTCCTCGACGATACAGTTCAAAAGGCGGTTCAAACATCGGCAATTCTTCGTGATGTGCTGCCTGCAGAACATGGTGATCAAACAGATCAGGAAGATGGGCTGGAAGTTTCCGGAAGTGATCCCGATCTTCAGGAATCATAGTCCACAGGTGTTGTCCGGATATTCGCTTCGGACATGTCGATCAACGTGAGCAGGGAAATACAATGGGAACGACAAAGGCCACAAAAGCGGCCGACAAGTCGCAGGTCTGTCGGAAGTTCGTCAGCGCGCTTCACAAGCTTTACGGAAAGTCCGTTCCAAAGATCGAATTGCCGGTCGTTGAAACGATGCTGTTTGCAACCTGCCTCGAAGATAACCCCTGGGAACCCGCGGAGGCCGGGCTGAAGAAGCTGCTCAGTTCTTTTTTTGACCTGAACGAGATTCGAGTCAGCTCCGTGAACGAACTTGAAGCCGTGTTGCTCCCGCTGGGTGATGCGGATTGGAAGGGGCTCCGCATTCGTTCCATTCTGCGATCTGTATTCGAAGCCACGTATTCGTACGACTTTGAAAAACTTCGTCGGCAGACGATGGAACAGGCGGTCAAGACGTTAAAGAAAATGCAGGACGTCACGCCCTTCATTCGCGACTTCGTGCTGCATGAAATTCTGGGAAGCCACCTGGTCTGCATGGATAATTCCATGCTCACTGCCGCGAAGTGGCTGGGATTAGTGCCTGCCAGTTGCGATCAGCACGAAGCATCCGAATTTCTGAAAGCCGGTCTGAAGAAATCTGAAATCTCTGAGTTTTGTTATTTGTTGCGCTGCCTGGCGACGGACCCTAAATTTGTTCCTCGATTCGCAGATCACGCTGAATCTGAACAATCAATGGCCGACGTGATGACACGTTTCGCCGAATTGCAGCTCCCGCCAAAGAAAAAACCAGCCAAACCTCCGGCTCCGAAAGAAGCGCCGAAGCCGGCAAAAGTCGTCAAAAGCGAAGTCAGCAAAAAGCCTGTTCCGGCTGCATCGGGCAGGTCCGCCGCCTCCACACCGGCTGTTTCGGCCAAAACGAAGGTTGCAAAGGTCTCAAATACGTCCGCGAAACCTCCGAAGAAGGCCGAGACCTCGAAGACCGTCCCCAAAAAAACAGCCACGACCACCGCCAAAAAAGGAACTAACTCGCGGACTTCGAAGCCGACCAAGCCCGTCAAGAAAAAGTAGGAAATAGTCGAACTGAGCGACTCGTCCTGCTCGACATTCTCAACTCCGACGCCTTCCTGCACTCAGACACCGATCCTGCCTGTCCGTCCCGAACCGTACTCGACAGAATGCCCACGCTGACCAATAATGCGTGTGTTGATACTTTTGTACCTGTGGTGTTTTCGGTGAGACTGAAAATGAAACGAATTGATTCAGTATCCTGGCTGCCCAATGTTGCCGCTGTGGTTTACCTCGTTCTGGCTGTGTGCCTCGTGGCCTGCTTTTCTCCGCAGGCAGCCTGTGCCAACCCGGACGAAAAGACGGTCGATGAAAAAGCGGCAACTCCGGACGAAGCACTCGACGATTTGAAACCGGATGCTGAAAACAAAGAACTCCGCGACGAAAGCGCTGAGCTGGATCCGGCGAACAAAGATGCACTTGCATGGTACATGGCCGGTCAAAAAGCCATGAAGCGTGGTGATCTCCAGCCAGCAGCAGATGCATTTGAGAAAGCAGCCGAAGCATCACCCCAGTCGGCCGTTCCTCTTCGAGCGTTATCGCTGGTGCTGCTGCGATTGGGACGTACTCAGGAAGGTGTACGGACAGCGGAAAAGGCCATGCAGCTGGATCCTGACGATGTAGAAATGCGGCTGCAGATGGCAGTGTTTTACGCCACATCACAGCAGATCAAAAAAGCCACAACTTTGCTGGATGAAGCATTAGAGTCTAAAACGCTGAAGAAGGCGTCTCGCGAATTTGTGCAGGTTCATCAGATTCGTGCTGCTGTCTCTCTGGCTACCGGCCAGATGAAGGAAGCCGCCGACAGCTACGAAGTTTTACTCGATGCACTGGAACGTCCCGAGGACTTTCAGCTGACGGATCGTGAACATACAGCGCTGGTAAATAATCGTCCGACAAGTTACGAAGCCGTCGGGCGGGTGCTGATGCAGGTCGGCCGTCACAACAAGGCTATTCAGGCATTCGAAGCGCTGCGTCGTCTGGAAAAAGACCAGCCGGGTGAACACAATCTGCTTCTGGCGCGCGCTTACTTCCTGAAAGATAAACTGGACGACTGTGAGAAAAATCTCACGTTGTACTTTGACAGTGGACGACGCAGCAAAGAATCGCTTCAGACGCTGCTTGATTTATACGAGGCAACAAGTCGAAGTGATGCACTGGCGGAGCAACTGAATAAACTTAGTCAGAACACTCAGGACGCCACGACCGTCAGGATGTTTCTCGGTCAGGTGCTGCTGGATCAGGGGAAAGCCGACGAAGCCAACGACGTCTATCAGGCAATTCTGGATACATCTGGAGATGCTGACGCATACCTGGGCCTGATCCGCGTCGCGATCACAAAACAGGATCCAACGGCGCTGATCGCCACGGTGAATCGTGCGGCTCGCTCCAGAATCCTGATCGAAGAATTGATACCGCTGATTGTAAGCATCACAACCAACGACGAATTTGCGCAGAGCGCCGTGAATGCCTGCAAAACGATGTTTGAAGAAAAGCCGGGGGATTTGCACCCCATGGTGCCATACTTCTGCTCTCTGATCGCCGAAGCACTCAAACAGCCCAAAGACGAGTCGGCCCTGCTGAAAGCTGCGGTCGAACTTAATCCTGACCGCGATCTGCTCAAACGTGTTCTGGAGAAGTACGGTCTGAATCAACTGGAACTTGGCGAGTATGCCATGGCGGCGAAAATTTTTGAACAGCTGTTGGCTATTCCTGGGTTAGAACCACTCGTACGCGTGAATACGCTGTTTCGTATCTCCAGCGCTTATGCTTCTATAGAAGACATCGTCGCTGCTCGAGAGGCATTGCAGGAAGCGCTGCGCCTGGTTCCTGATGAGCCTCAGTTACTGGCACGCCTGGCGATGGTTGAAGCCGTAGACGGGAAAATGGAGCTGGCCGCGAAGTTGCTTGAGAAAGCAATCCTCGGCCTTCCGCCTGATTCCGAACTTCTCGTTGAAATTCGTGTGCGACTCGCCGGCATCTATGCTCGACAGGATAACTGGGATGGGGCGATCGAGCAGTACCAGCTGGCGACGGAAAATGCCGGAATCAAACCCGACGCATTGCGTCTGGTCCGGATGGGACTTTCGAATGCCTACGTCCAGAGCGGCGACATGGTCAAGGGAGAGAAAGTCCTTGAAGAAGTCTACGCCGACGATCCGACAGATCCTGGCGTCAATAATGACCTGGGGTATCTCTATGCGGATCAGGGAAAAGAACTGGAAAAAGCCGAGCAGATGATTCGTCTTGCTGTCACCTCACAGCCGGACAATCCAGCCTACCTTGACAGCCTTGGCTGGGTGCTGTTTAAGCAGGGCAGGAACGAAGAAGCTCTTGAACCGCTGAAGAAAGCCAACAGCAATCCTGAGTATCGGGACGCGACTTTACTTGAGCACCAGGGCGACGTACATCAGGCCTTACAACAGGCAGCCGAGGCGAAAGATTTATGGTCACAGGCGCTCAAGGTCGAACAGGAATCAACCAATCCTGACGTCAAGGCTATTGATCGGCTGAAAACAAAACTCGGCGACACGACGTCTCCTGCGACGGAGTAGTCCGCGTTGTCGTAAAATTGCATTGCACTTGAAGTAGTGGACGAGGCAACGAGTCCCGGTCACTTAGGGTAGT
>JAGQQS010000377.1 GCA_020426105.1 Planctomycetaceae bacterium | reverse complement strand
GGGACCACCATGCAGAAACAGGAAGATCACGGCCGTATCTTTGACGATCGCCGACGAAAATGCTGCGGCCTCGGCTTTCGATTGCATCAGGCCGGCAAGCTGCAATCCACCAAGCCCCAGCCCGCCAACCTGCAGAAATTCACGGCGGCTGCCGCGAGAATCGCGATCCCAAAAATCAAGCATTGAGGAATCCTGTCGATAGCAATCGGGATACCTGAGAACAAACTATCCGCGGCGATCCTTCAGTGTGACAATCTACACATCTGAATGGAAGTTAATCTATCGAATGTCGAGATCCTCCGTATAAACTTTCCAGGGAACCGCCGGGAAAGGCGAATTGACGGCGGGGACTGCTGATCCGCCAGCAATCATCAGGGGTTTTAGTTCCCCCGCTCGCCTTAAGTTCACTCCTTCGCACGACGATGATTAAGGGATTCCAGTTTGATGAGTATGCGACAGTCTGCCGAATTGTTGTTTGTGACCCTGATTGCCTCGTACGCGGCCTTTCCAGCGGTCCCGTCCATTGCTGCGGAACCCGCACCCGAAGGATCGGCGGCAGTGACGGGTGTCAACGGTTCCACGGATCTTCGCCAGCATGCGAAATTACTGCGTCCGGCCGATCATGGAGTAGGGCGTTTCATCGCGGATTTCACCTTTCCTGATCTTGACGGCAATCAGCGTTCGCTGGGTGAATTCAGAAACAGGAAACTGACCGTAGTGGCGATGACCAGTACAAGTTGTCCCCTGAGCCGGAAGTATCGTCCCACACTGGTAGAACTGGCAAAGAATTATTCCGCAAAAGACGTGCAGTTTATCGCCGTCAACTGCTTTGCCACGGATAAGCTGTCCGCAATGCAGGCGGCGGCGCAGACATTTGGTGAAACGGCAGTTTATGTCCACGATCCCGACGAACATCTGGCGCGGCACGTGGGAGCGCTGACCACCACGGATGTCATTGTCCTGGATCAGGCACGGACGGTGGTCTACCACGGTGCGATCGACGATCAGTACGGCATCGGCTACGCGCTGGATGCTCCCCGACATTCGTTTTTGGCGGCCGCTATCGATTCACTGTTGGCCGGAAGAGTGCCGGAGATTGCCGCTACAGCAGCCCCGGGTTGTCTGCTGGATCATGACTCTGCCAGCGCTGTGGCTGCAGATTTGACGTACCACAATCGAATCTCCCGCATTCTGCAGCAGCATTGCGTCGAGTGTCATCGATCCGGCGGTGTGGGGCCGTTTGCCCTCGACACTTATGCCGACGTCGTTGCCCACGCTCCGATGATCCGTGACGTTGTGGACCGTGGAACCATGCCTCCATGGTTTGCCGCCAAACCCGACAGCAAACACGACAGCGTGTGGGCGAACGATCGATCGTTGTCAGAGTCCGACCGCCATGATCTGTTGGCATGGATCAACGCCGAGCGGACAGAGGGAGACGTCTCGGAGGCTCCTGTGCCGCGGAAATTTGCGGACGAATGGACTATCGGAATTCCGGATTATGTGATCCAGATTCCCGAGCCCATCGAAATCAAAGCGACCGGAACCATGCCGTATCAGTTTGTGAAAGCGGAAACAACTCTCGAACAGGACACGTGGATTCAGGGATACGAAATTCTTCCGACGGATCGCAGTGTAGTGCATCACGTGCTTGTTAACGTACACGAAAAAGGCAGTGGACGGGTGCGGGACCGCGAGGAAGGCGTCGGCGGATACTGGGCCGCGTATGTCCCGGGAAACGCCGGTCAGCTGTATCCGCAGGGTTTCGCAAAGTTGCTTCCTGCGGGCGCGACTGTGAGCTTTCAGATTCACTACACGCCGAATGGGGAAGCGACACAGGACCAACTGAAAATGGGTCTGATCTTCGCAGATTCAGATCCACAATACGTCGTGACGACGATTCCCCTCGCTGATGTCGACCTGAATATTCCGCCGCAGGCAGAAAATCATGTGGAGACAATCACCCGGCCGGTTCCGGCCGACATCAACGTAATGGCGTTTATGGCGCACATGCACGTGCGGGGAAAGGCGTTCAAATTCGAACTGATCAGTCCCGACGGAACGACGGAAACATTGCTGGATATTCCACGCTACGATTTCAACTGGCAGATCCGATACGGTTACCGCGAACCAAGAACACTTCCCAAAGGCAGTCGCGTAAAAGTGACGGGAATCTTTGATAACAGCCAGAACAATCCCGCGAATCCGGATCCGACAGAAACAGTGCACTGGGGTGAACAAACCCACGAAGAGATGCTGATCGGATATATTGAGACGTACGCTCCTTTAGGCGCTCCGCGTCCTACGATGATGTCGCATGCGGATGCCGGAGGCAGGCTGTTCACGCTGCTCGATGCCAACGGCGATGAGGCTCTCGAAAAAGACGAGGCCATGAAGGCCATCGATCGAGTGCCAGCGCTGAAGAATAGTCCTCTGGCAGTAGACATCCTGTTTAACCGAATTGATGAAGATCAGGATGGAAAACTGAGCCTTGAAGAGTTCAACAAGCTGCGTCAGGAACTGCGTGGTCGTCGCGACGAGTGACCGGGTTTGTGTCTTCATTCATTTGGCGTCTGCTGCACAATGACAGAATATTCCGATATTCCTTCCGCTACTGAACTGCGTGCCGCGCTGGCGGCGCTGTTTCCTGATCAGAGCCGGCTGGAACAGGCCATCCAGCATTTTTCCGAAGTGTCGCGGCCCGACGGAGCATCGCTCATCGACGGTGTCGATCTGGATTTACAGCGACAAAATCGCTGCGGATTTCCAGAAGTGATCTTTGGCGAAGGTAAGTCGACAGGAATGATCGTCAAAATCCTGCAGATTCAGCAACAGGCCGGACAGGACAGTCTGGTTACCAGAATTCGTCCTGATCAGGTGAAGGCCGTTCAGGCAGAATTCGACAATGTGATTCCCAACGATACGGCACGCACGATTCGTTTGCACCAGCCGTGTGAGAATCCGGCATTCCGCGGCGGACCAGTGATCGTGATCACTGCGGGAAGCAGTGATCGGCACGTTGCCGAAGAGGCGATCGAAACTCTCCGCTGGATGCGGATTGATTGTGAACTCATTCAGGATGCGGGTGTGGCGGGGCCTCACCGACTGCTGAAACATATCGCGAAACTTCAGCAGGCTGCCGCAGTCGTCTGCGTCGCGGGAATGGAAGCGGCTCTGCCATCCGTCGTGGGCGGGTATGTTCCCTGTCCGGTAATTGGTGTCCCGACATCGGTAGGGTACGGCGCTTCGCTCAACGGCATCACAGCCATGCTGTCCATGCTCACGTGCTGTGCTTCTAACGTCGTTTCTGTGAACATTGATGCGGGGTTCAAAGGCGGCTACGTCGCTGGCCTGATCGCGTCCCGTACGCCCTCGCCCGGCGCTAGTGCTCAGTCAAAATAAGTATTTTGGGTAGTGGACGAGGCGACGAGTCCCAATCAGCTTGACGTAGTGGACGAGGCGACGAGTCCCAATCAGCTTGACGTAGTGGACGAGGCGACGAGTCCCGGTCAGCTTGACGTATTGGACGAGGCGACGAGTCCCGGTCGGCCCTGCAACTGCATGGACTCGTGGCCTCGTCCACTACGATTGATTCCCTTGTCTGAGGCACTAATCCTCAGTTCATTGCCGCCCGGCACTACTCAACCACCACCTTGACAGCTACCGGCTTGCTGATCGTGGAGCCGCCAACGGCCTGCCCGCGGAGAGTCAGGTTTGGAATTTCGCCAGGCGAGGCCGCTTCCGGGATGGTCAGGTTAATCGTGAAGCCCGCTTGACCAGCCGCGACAGTACCCGGAGTCGCCGTGTAGTCTTTCGGCAGGCCGTCCAGCACCACCGAGAATTCTCCGTCATACGACGGATGTCGCTGCACATGGCCGGTAATGATGACCCCTGCGGCTTTGGCCCCTTTGGCCTCAGCCGGCGCTGAAATGGTAACGGCATCGTCGATAAAGAAGGTCGTCGGCGCTGTCCACGCTTTTGATCCCACACCGGTCGCCAAAGGTTGAGTTACGAAATCGGCTGAAATGACAGCATCAATGGCCGAAGATGGAATATCAGACGGAACGTCGATCCGAAGCTCAAATACCCCCTGCGAAACGGGCCCAAATTGAAACTCCCGGAGAGCAACTTTTGGTTTGGCAGGCGAATCTTTTTTGTTCGCGTCTGCAGGCCGCGATGCCTCTGTCGTCGTCATTTCGAAACGCACGAATGGTGGAGTGTTCTCTGTTAATGCGAGGACGTGAACGGGCATGATCGCTGGCAGGCCCCGCAGCAGAATCGGCGGCGCGGCATCGAAATATACCGTACCAGGAGCCGCTGCTGAAGCCCCTGTGATGATCGATGTCTCACTGACCGTGAGCGCACTCATCGGCACTGAATCCAGGGCAAGCGATACCGTCGTTGAGAATACGGGTGCAGCTCCATCGGCGGCCCCCGAGATCGTTAATGCCTGGCCATCCGCTTCTGCGTCAGGATTGCCGGTGCTGCTGCGCGTCAACATCACCAGAACATCCTGGTTCTGGTCACTGGCGGCAATCGTGTGCGGTACGATCGTCACGGACGAAATACCGGCAGTCGTCAGATGAATCGGGCCGGTATAACGAAACGATGGTGAAGTGCGCACGACCGACAAACGGACGGGTACTGACCCATTCAGCGGAAGTTGAATCGATTCCTCACCGGTACTCAATCTGAAGGCGGGACGATCGGCACGCGCGACCTGCAGCTGATAGGCGGATGCCTGTGAACCTTTCTCGTTGATATCTCTGATAACAACCTTCAACTGTGTAACCGCTTCCGGAACGGTGACGGTGATTGCCGGATCGTCGGCACCTGAGTTACCATCGTTCTGTGCAACGAGCGTGTCGCCATTAAACACCGCCAGATGTCCGCGCAGTGGTGAAGATATGCCGCGTGCAGCCAGCTGAAAATGGAGGCTCTGTCCAGGTGTGACTGTCAGCAGAATATTGTCTTTTTCGCCGGGCGCAGCAATCCGCCCGCTGACAAACAGCGGCGGGAACGGGCTTGCTGTGAACGTTGCGTCAATTGCTGTCTCTGGAAACGTGCCCTCCATTGGTTCCGCCACAACGACGCCGTTCAGCGTGCGAAGCGCTGGCAGCGGAAGAATCGTGCTGCCCGACTGGATCGCTGCGTTGCCGTCCGTCCGTCGGATCGAGACTGCGTCGGAGACGGCATTTCGACTGAGCGTACGCACGGAAGTTTCAGCCGACGTTAAAGTGGCCGGATACGCGATCGACGAAGGTGGCAGGTCACCGACGATCAGGCGAAAGATACTCCCGCCTGCTGCCTTGAACTGCAGATCATGAACCTGAGCCACGTACAGGCCGTCGGCGGGCAGTGTCACGCTGGCTCGGGCGTCTCCCTGCAATTCTGACTGTTGCCACTGCAAATCCAGCGGTGTGCCTGCGGCAGAACGAATCTCAACCACTGGGTCCAGTTTCGAACCAACCCGACGCGCTTCGACCTCGGCAACGATCTTCTGATTCGCGGTCCCCTGAAACCAGAGGTGCTTTTGCTCGGTACCGGCAATGACTCCAGCCACGGCAGCGGGCAGCACCGTTGCAGGTGATTCTTTGGTGTATGTGCCGTCCGCAACCGTCGGAATTCGATCGACCGCGATCATCGCTGGTTTACTCACACCGCCTGCGGTCACGCAGCGGAGCAGGTAACGACCGGGCAAGACGTGGGCCGCTACCGCAATGTCAAAGAATCCCTGCGTTGCATTGCTTCCGTCTGCCGGAATAAAGGATATGCCCGGCACATCCAGGTGCAATCGCGCCCCCTGCAGATGATTACCAACGATTTGCACACGAGTCGTCTTGTTAATTTCAATCGCGTGCGGAATGACACGCCCGATGACCGGACGTGTCTGAGTATCATCGGCACTGGCTGACTGTTCCCGGGATATCTCTGCTGCTGAGGCACCCGCCACTTCGGTGAATAAAGCAGCCGCATCAGCATCTGTCAACGCTTCGGCGAAGACCTGAACGTCATCGCATACCAGCCGCAGCAGTTCACCATCGGTGAAGCTGGATCCGATGGTGAGCGGAGTATCGCTGATGCACTTCGCCAGCGAAACATCCTGCAGCCAGCCGGTAGTTCCTTCTATAAACCCTCCAGTGATGTTCGTCGGTGTTGCTGGCTGGCCGTTAACGAAGAGCCGCATTTGGACATCATCCGCGTCGACATCTCCATCGGCACCTGGAGCATCCGAATTGAGCAGACTAATCGCCAGGTGAGCGCGACGGCGATAACCGATCGTCTGCTTCACACTGTACTGAACAACTTTGTATCCGGTACCGTCATTGACATAAACCTGGAGCGTATCTGTTCCGGGATTAAAGTTGATACCGTAGTTCGTGGTGTTGTTGGCAGCCGGATTGCGTTTGGCAAACAGGCCGTAGTACGAATTCGCGGTCGCAGACTCCAGGTTGGCGAAAAAACCGCTAATCGAAACGGCATCCGGACGGCTGACATCTTCGCTGTTCGTGATCACAATCTGCTGCTTCCGTGCCGAGTCCAGCAGCACAGACGCACCGCCGTTGCCGACGACAAATGTCGAAGGGATACGAGCTGGATTCTGTGTGAGCGAGACAGAATCCGCGACTTTTCCATGTTTTGCCGTATCAGCCGCTGCGGCAATGACTCCCGTGGCCGGCAGATCGTCAAAGGTCAGATCCACGACAGCTCGATCGCGTACACCTGCCACCGCCATTTCCGTAAGCGCTGCATGGGTGGCCACGGCCAGACAGAAAACAATCGGATAAATCGAAATGATTCGAATGCGGGATGAAATCACGGCAGGCGTCCAGAGATACAGAGTGAGGCAGGAGGTTTCAGCGCAGCAGTGGACATAGTGGCAGGAGATTTGTCCGGGAGCAAGCGGGCAGCTGAAAAACGCCTGGAATTCACGCAAGGCCGATTTTCTGGGCTCGATAAATGCTGGAATTGCCGCTGAGGAACCATGACAAAAAGCAGGCGATCGCCGCGTAAACAACAAAGCCTGAACTCAACAAGGATCCGTTTCCATGCGCAAACAATTCAATGGCCATCACGGTACAGGCCAATGGAGTATTCGTCGCTCCGGCAAAGACCGCGACAAATCCCAGTGCGGCCATCAGATCAACAGGAGCATCAAGTAACCCACCCAGCATATTGCCCAAAGCCGCGCCGATAAAGAACAGCGGTGTCACTTCGCCACCTTTGAATCCACTGCCAACCGTCACTGCAGTGAAGAGCAGTTTCCACCACCAGCTCAACATCGCGGCCCCGCCAATCAGGAAACATGATTGAATGGTCACTGCCTCCGGGGTCTGCGGATTTGCATTCACTCCCAGACCCAGGTAGTCCCGCTGGCCTGTGGCCAGCGTCAGCAGAATGATCAAGACGCCACCGATCGCAGGCCGTATCCAGGGAATCATAATCGTCCGCTGGAATACCCGGACGACCCCATGCGTCAATTGCGCAAACAGGACACTCGCCAGACCAAAACACGCCGCCGCGATGGCAACCTTACCCGTCAATTTCCAGTCCAGTGTTGTGCCGACAGCCGTCTGTGACGATCCATCAACCCACGTGACCAGATATTGCGTATGCCCGACTCCCCAGGCGGTGGTGACCTGATCGCCGATGATACTGGCGATCAGGCAGGGGATCAGAGCCTGATAACTCATGCGGCCGATCGCCAGAACTTCGATGGCGAAAATGGCGCCGGTCAGAGGTGTTCCGAACACAGCACCAAAACCGGCCGCAATCCCGGACGTGAGCAGGATTCTGGTGTCGCTGTCATCAAGTTTCAGCCACCGACCAAAAGTCGCGACGATACTGCCGCCCATCTGCACGGCCGTCCCTTCACGACCTGCAGACCCGCCAAACAGGTGGGTGATCAGCGTTCCGAGTAACACCAGCGGAGCCATCCGTGCTGGCACACCACCACCAGGTTCATGGATCTGTTCCATGATGAGATTGTTGCCGGCTTCTGCCATTTGACCGCAGCGATGATACATGTAGCCCGAAGCCATACCGGCCAGCGGGAGTAGATACAGTAACCACGGATACTGCCATTGGATCTCCGTGACACGATCCAATGACCAGAGAAACAAGGCGACGGCGGAGCCAACAACCGCTCCCGACGGAAGGCCAATTGCCAGCCACTTGATGACAAACGTCCCCAGCGACACGTGCTCGCGAAAATCCCAGCGATTGTTCATGGCGGATACGTTGCGTTCCGGAGTGGAAGAGATGGACCGACGCGAGAGTGTAGCAGAGAAGTCACCAATGCAAACGACCTCAATTTTTAATCAATCCATCCGGCATCATGAGAATTGAAGCACAGACGACGGGCGGATTCACAAATGACTGAT
>JAGQQS010000376.1 GCA_020426105.1 Planctomycetaceae bacterium | reverse complement strand
GTTTTGAATTTACTGTTTTTTTGCTTGTCAAAATACTTCACGTGCGCCCCCTGCAGGGCAATGCGGAAAATTATTTTTAATGCGGGAAACAGGCCGTTTTTTTCGCGGCCCAGGTCGTGAGACGTTCAAAGCGAGCCGCGTAATCAGAAATCTCACGAATCCCTCTGCAAATGGAAGTTCACAGCGTTGCCTGCCCGGTGACAAACTCAAGTTAGCCCAACAATCCGAGTCTGGCTGACGTATTCAGAGACTGCGGGCCGCCCTGCGCGGATTCCTGTGACGATCAATAACCCAGAATGCGAGACTTCCGAGTGTCCGGCGACGCCTCCCAGGATTCCGAATCCCCTAAGCCAGAAGACGTGCCACCCGTCTCAACCAGCAAAATCTTTTCCGACGAACGTGACCTGCAGGACGAGCTACCCGAAGAGGAACCCCTAACACCAGAAATGGTGGAAGAGGAGGCTGTTCGGGGCGACTTTATGCTTCGTTGGGCCGCTGTTGGCCTTGCGGTGCTGATGGGGTTTACGCAGATCAATGATACCAAGCCACTGGTGTTGATCCGATCCGGCGATTACATGCGTGCTCATGGGCTGCTGCCGCCGCGGACGGATGTGTTTTCGCTGACCATGGCCGAAAAGCCGGCGCCGAATGTGAGCTGGTTATTTGACCATGTCGTCAGCCTGTGCTGGGCGATGGGGGGCGACAAGGGGCTTACCCTGCTGAAAGTAACGATGGCTGCGATCGTCGGATTTCTGCTGGCACACATCTCGATTCGTGGCGTACCCACCTGGTGGAATTCGATTTGTGCGGTTTTCGCCATCGTGGCTTGTTCGTCTGATTTCGTACCATTGCCCGAACTGGTGACGATGCTGGGCATGACGATCACCATGCGCTGGCTCTGTCAGCACCGGCTGGGAACGGCCTCGGGCCTGCATTGGAAGCTGCCACTGTTGATCGCAATCTGGTGTAATTTTGACTCGCGCGCGTGGTTGGGCGTTTTCGTGGTGATCCTGTATTTCGCGGGAGTGACAGTCGCTCATCGGATTGCTGCGGGCAGGTCCGATGCCCGAATCGAAACGGAAAATCCCGCTTCGTGGCTGACAGCTGCTCTGTGCATCGTCGCTCTGCTGGTGAATCCATTTCCGGGCAATTCACTGTTCGGCCCGGTGACGGCGTATTCCATCGAGTATCCTGCAATGCAGGCGCAGCGGCGCGTCGATATACCATCCGCAGAAATCAGTTTCGATGGTCGCGTGGATTATTACTCCATGCTGAATCCGAGTGCATTCAGGCTGTTTGATCATTCTCAGATCGCCGGTTTGGCGTTACTGCTGATGGGTTTTGTGGTGCTGCTGCTGGCGCGTACGCGCCGCGATCTTGGTTTCACCTTCGCGCTCGTCGGAATGACCGGACTTTCTCTTCTGGCCGCGCACGAACTGCCGGAGGCAGCGATCGTGGCTGCGGTTGTTGCCGGTATCTCCGCGCAGGACTGGTATCGACGGGCGTTTAGTCAACAGTATACGGTTGATTCGAAAGAACTCCTGTTTTCACGAGGCGGGCGTGCGGCCACTGTTCTGGCGCTGGCTGTCCTGGGATTCAGTGTTGTGGCGTCACGCTTGCCGGGCGCCACGCCGCTGGGCTGGGGCTTCGACTCGGATACTCGGATCACCATGGATACCTTTGCAGATCAGATAAAAACGCTTGATCCGGACGCAAAGATACTGCACACGCGACTGGAGCAGGGCGACCTGTTGATCTGGAACGGAAGAAAGAGTTTCGTAGACAGTCGCATGCTGCCATTTGGACGTCCCGCGAATGCTGAGGACCCGCCCGAAAAAGCCGTATCCGTGTTCGCAAAACATTCGATTCTGCTGAACACACTTTTTCATCCGATTCCGCCCCCTGAAGACAAGTCTCAGGAAAAGCAGGAGTTAAAAAAATACGAAGACAATCGGATGGCACGTCAGCGTGTTTCAGAAGAAACACTGAAGGAATTCGGGATCACACACACCATGACGCGACTGGCACCACCCGGGCCCGCGGATTACCAGTCCATGTTCAATCTGGCCCAGCTGCCGCAGTGGATACCGATCAGTGTGGGCGCCTCGTCCGCGATTCTGGAACGCATCAGCCCGACGCTGCCGGCGGAGGAACGCATCAGTCGCATGCCGAACTGGACCGATAAGGCTTTTCGAGATGCGGAAGTGTCGGAGTCGACGCTGCGTGAGTTTGCCCGGGAGCCGAATTTCTATGAAAAATACGTGTACCGTACACGTCCATCCACAGATGCCGGTCTTCGCATGGCCATGCATTACATCGCTCTGACAAGTGTCCAGCCTGAGTCGGCCCAGCAAGCGATGTCTTCGATCGCCACTGCCCATCTTGCCATTCGGCAGTTGAATGCCGTCCTGAGCCAGTCATCGGCTGATGCTCGTGCGTATCGGCTGCTCGGATCCGCTTATGCCAGTCTGGCGCGGCTGGAAAAGATCGTAGCCGGTACCATCAACGAGACACGGTTTGCAAGGATGCGATACCTGCAGGCAATCATGGCCTTGCGACAGGCTCTGGTTATGGACCCCGACGATGAACTGGCGTGGGGTGAGCTGCTGAGCATGTATCGTGAACGAGAACGCACGGATCTTGCCAGTGAAGCGCTGGATCGTCATCACGCGCTTCTGGAACAAAGGTACGGCAACTCCGTAAATCAGCAGGTCCGCGCGGCGCTGTTCGAACAATCTGAACGCCAGCGTGATTATCAGGAAATGATCGGTGAAAACAGAAAAAGTCTGAATGAGTTCCTCGAAAAACAGTCCGTGCCTGAGAGGGACGCGGAACGAATCCAGCAGTTGGTTGCCATCGTCGCGGAATTGGATCGAGGGGGTTTTGTGCTGGCAGCTCTGCAACTGCTGGACGAAAAGCGTGATCTCGTCGGTCAGAGTCCCCAGGCCAGTGTCCTGCATGGACAGTTGATGCTGGAGGCCGGGCGGATTGAGGAAGCCTACGATCTGTTGCGAATGACGGCCGAACGGGCACGACAGCAGCCCGATGCCATGATGGGAGCGGAATGGCATTTCCCGGCAGCCGTTTCGCAGCTGGCGATCAGCGATAATGAGTCGGCCTGCGAAACTCTGGCTGGCCACTTGAAAGAGCTGGATGCCATGAAGTCTATGGCGGAGCCGTATGCCGGGTCGCTGATGTCTCTGCCAATGGTGGCCGATGGAAACACGATGATGAATGCGCCAGTACCTCTGTGGCCGCTGCGACACATCAGTGCCCTCAGCCCTGCGATGGAACTTCTGCCCGCAGCACGCATTGAAGTGATGTTTATGCTCGCCATGATTCGTCTTGAGCAGTCTGATCTGAAGTCTGCTCAGGAGCTGCTCAGGCAGGTCGTTTCGGAGAGCGCTGAATCAAATTATCGTGGCCTTGCGTTTGTGTATCTGGCTATGCTCGATGAGCATGCCGAGGACTTCATGAACGAACAAATATTCTCGAACTACGAACCCTATGAATTCCCCGGAGAACCTGAGCCGCCCTCGGACGATTCGCGACGGTTCAACAGGCCCAACGGAAGATGATGGACTATGGCACGGCCTTCATCGAATAGAATCCTTCTGCCGGCCATAGACCTTCTTCGGCCGCCACTGATTCATGGATTCCGATTTCATAAACGAATCCGGCTTTCAACGGTTCAACCCGCACATTGACGCGCATGCAATCGTCGGAAAGTGTCAGGCCGCGGGGACTGAGGCTGTAACGCTCAGCATCCGGAGTGGCGTAGCTACCGTTCCAGTGTCGTGTGTATCCCTGAACTGACCACGTTGCTGCCGCGCACATCGCGGACTTATCCCTGATTGGCTGAAAGAATGTGATTTCAAATCCTTCCGGCGTGCTTCGGATCTCCCGAATCCCGTTGGGCATTTTGCTGTCCGGCACAAGGCGTTCGATACTGCCGGTGTTTGTGCCGCCCTGCCAGCCACTGTCCCAGATACTGCCGATGTAGATGGCTCCGTCCGGCCCCACGGCCGATGCAATCGGGCCCACAAAATTGCCTCCACCACCTGGCTGATCCGGTCGGCTGAGGCGATAACATGCTCCCTGCAGGACTCCCGAGACTTCCTGCACCGTGAACCGGATGAGGCAGCGGGTATCGTACTCACACGCGATCCCCTGCCCTGCCAGATCAGGGTTTGCAAAATCGTCCGGCAAAAACAGAATACTGTTCACACTCCGCGTCCAGGGATGAGGCACCATCAGCGCCGGTGATTCCGAAGGATCATCGGTGACTTCTTCATGCCGTGAAGGAACTCCATAATGCTTTCCCGGCAATATGTGATTGATTTCGTTGAACGTGTTCTGCACACCCTGATTGTCAGTCGCAAACAGATTCTGACGGCGGTCCAGTGCCAGCCCCATCGGAAAACGTAATGCCGTCGCCAGCGGTACAATCGCACCGTTGGAGTCGATTCTCAGGATCGTGCCACGCCAGCGATCATTGTCTGCAGGCCGTTTGTTCTGTGAATAGTCACTTCCCAGTCCGACATACAAATCACCGTTGTGGTCGCGTACCAGACCGGTGGTCCAGTCGTGATAATTTTCGCTGAAGCCCCATCCGGACGCGACAACGTCAAACTGATCTGCGGCTCCATCACCGTCGGCATCTCGCAACCGCAGAACCTCAGGTTTATGCGCGACCAGCACCGCATCTCCATCCACCTGAACTCCATAAGGCGCGGACAGACCCGTAGCGAACA
>JAGQQS010000375.1 GCA_020426105.1 Planctomycetaceae bacterium | reverse complement strand
CCTTGAAGGAGATCGTGCAGTTTTGAAGCAGTGGGTGTAAAGACTTGTGAATCGGCGGAAAGTAGGGTGGGACCAGCGAGCGAATGCGAGCGCCAGCCCACCAATCGAAGCTCTGCGAAGGGTGGGCCGGCGCGGCTTAGCTGCCGCTGGTCCCACCCTACCAGCAATATCATTAAAAAACGCCTTAGTAAGTTGTCACTTTAAAAGCTGCACGATCTCCTTCAGGTGGTGTCCTTATGAGCGATCCTTTTTATGCATCATCCGTTGTTCGATGTCCGGGACCGAAAATTTTTGGTTCTGCGGGTCGCCGCGGATTCATTCGCATGGGGCTGGCCGGTTTCGGCAGTCTGAGTCTGCCGGGTCTGCTGCGTCTGCGGGCATCGGGCGTTCAGGCGAGCGAGGCGGATGGGAAACCCAAAAGCGAAAAGACCGCTGTCATCATGGTCTGGAAACCGGGTGGATGTTCACACATCGATACCTACGACCCCAAGCCTGATTCCGGCAGCGCCTACCGCGGTCCGTTTTCAACGATCGATACCAAAGTTCCCGGGCTGAAGTTCACTGAATTGCTGCCGATGCAGGCTGCCATCGCGGACAAATTCACCGTGTTGCGTTCGATGCGGCAAACGGCTGGTGGTCATCCCGCCGGTTCCATGCAGATGCTGTCCGGCGATCCGGACACGCGGGACAAGCCGAAGCCTAAATTTCCAGACTGGATGACGGTCACCAATTATCTCCGATCTCAGCAGGGGCCGCGTACAAATCCGCTGCCGCTTTATGTCGGTGTCAAACCGCCGTTGGAATACAACGGTCCGGCGTATTTAGGAGATGCCTATTCGCCGTTTACGGTGAACGGCGATCCGAATTCACCGTCGTTTTCCGTCCCGAATATCGGACTGTCTGATCAGGGCGAAATTCGGCGTCTTGACCGTCGCTCATCGCTGCGGCAAAACCTCGATACGCTGGAACGAGCGTTTGATCGTCAGGGCGAACTGGGCGCGCTTGATGAATTTGAAGAGCAGGCTATGACTCTGCTCACCAATCCTCAGACGCGCGATGCTTTCGACCTGACAAAAGAAGATGATCGCACTCGGGATCGCTACGGTCGCAATTCGTGGGGGCAGCAGTTGCTGTTGGCGCGGCGGCTGATCGAAGCCGGGGTTGAAGTTCTGACGACGAGCCTGAACGGACCGCTGTGTGGTCGAGTACAGAATTGGGACGATCATGCGGTCAATCACCACGTGTTCGACGCCCTCCGATTCCGCGCTCAGGCTTATGATCAGGCCGTTTCAGCGCTTATCGAAGATATCTATGCGCGGGGCCTGGATAAACGTGTTCTCGTGGTCGTCACCGGTGAATTTGGTCGTACACCGAAGATCGAACATTCCCCCAGCACCGGCGCCGGCGATGCCAGTGCTCCCGCGGGGACGATGCAGCCGGGACGGGATCACTGGCCACGAGCATTTTCAAATATCTGGGCCGGTGGCGGTATTGAGACAGGCCGGGTGATTGGCGCGACGGACAAACGTGGCGAAGATTCCATTGAGCGTATTTGCTCGGCTGGTGATTTTCTTGCAACGATATATCATCATCTGGGCATCGACGCGGCGAACACGCTGATCAAGGATTTCAACGGACGGCCAACACCGGTGGTGGATCACGGCAGGCCGATCTCAGAGCTGATTAGCTAAATCGGGATCCGGAAAGTTCAAGCGTCGCACTGTCGGTAGGGAAGGTTCGTTGCCATGATCCAGCCTGAAATGTCACGTCGGCACTTCGCCGGGTTCGCTGGCAATTCACTCACCGGAACCGCACTGGCGTCGTTACTAATCCGGGAACGGGATGTTCTGGCCGACGCGGTGCCCGGGGAAGTGCGGGATGTACCGCATCATGTGGCACGAGCCAAACGCGTTGTGCATTTGTGTCTGTGCGGCGGCGTCAGTCATATCGATTCGTTCGACTATAAACCGGAGCTGGAACGATTTCATGGTAAGTCGCTGCAGGCTGACGAGCGACCGGCAACTTTTTTTAATCAGATTGGCCTCATTCGCAGAAACGACTGGGAATTCAGGCAGCGCGGTGAAAGTGGTTTGTGGGTCTCGGAACTGTTTCCGCATCTCGCCGAAGTTGCGGATGAATTGACGGTCGTGCGTTCCATGGTAGCGGATTCTGCGAACCATACGCCGGCTACTTTCGAAGAGAATTCGGGTTTCCGTCTCAACGGATTTCCAGTCATGGGATCGTGGATCTCGTATGGCCTTGGCTGCGAAACGGATGAACTTCCGTCCTATGTGGTACTCCCCGACGCGCGAGGACTCCCCGCTGGCGGAACAATTAACTGGTCCAATGGATTTCTGCCCGCCCAGCACCAGGGCGTGGCGTTTCAGCCCAAAGGCCCTGCGATTCACGACCTGTTTCCGGCCCGAAAAGTTACCGACAGTCATGAACTGGCAAGTCGTGACTTGCTGATGCAGATTAATCGCAGGCACGCTGATCAGGTTGGTGCTGACGACGCGTTGCTGGCCCGGATGCGAAGCTACGAGTTAGCCGCCAAAATGCAGCTCGCTGTGCCGATGGTTACAGAACTGAATCAGGAGACGGAGGCAACCCACACGATGTACGGCCTGGACAACGAGGTCACCGCTGACTTTGGCAGCCGCTGTCTGCTCACGAGACGATTACTTGAAAAAGGCGTCCGGTTCGTTCAGTTATTCTCCGGGGGCTCCTTTGGGTCACCACGGATCAACTGGGACGGGCATGAAGATGTGAAGGAAAATCATACTCGCGAAGCGTCACGTCTGGATCAACCGGTTGCGGCGCTGTTGCGCGATCTGCGCGAACGTGGCATGCTGGACGACACGTTGGTCCTGTGCACGTCAGAATTTGGGAGGACGCCGTTTACGCAGTCGGCACTGGATCAGGTTGGTGCCGGGCGTGACCACAATATGTATGGCTTTTCGATCTGGATGGCTGGAGCGGGCCTGAAACACGGCGTGACCTACGGTGCCACGGATGAAATTGGCTGGAAAGCTGTGGAGAAACCCGTGCATTGGTACGACTACCATGCCACGGTGTTGCATCTGCTGGGAATCGATCATGAACGACTGACCTACTATCACAATGGGATCCAGCGTCGTTTGACCAATGTGCACGGCGAAGTGCTGCATGACATTCTGACGTAGTCGGAGGCATCGGGACACGCTCTGTGAAAATCAACACAAGGTGTCGCGAAATTCGAAATAGTCTCGATTTAGCATCAAACAGCGGGCCGAGCGTCGCGAATCCCAGCGTCTGTTCCGCACGGCACCAGCCGTCGGAAGAATTTCGCAGATTTTTCTAAGCTTCTGATTCGGGCGTCGAACGACGTCCCCATGCTGCGGGAACTAAACCCGCGATTCCATGTGTGGTGTCCCGGTTGAGGAGTTAGAAAAATGCTTAAGAAAGTAGTCGTATTGACATTATCCGCGTTTTTGGTGGGGGGGATGTTGCTGGGATCAGACGCATTCAGCTACCTCCGGACGTTTGGTGGACAGGTACGCGAGGCTGTGAAGTCTGAAATTTCGGTTGAGTTTGAGCTCGATCGAATTCGCGGTGAAGTTGACAATCTGGTACCTGAAATTCGTCGGCATATGACGATTGTGGCTGAGCAATCAGTCGATGTGAAGGACCTTGAACGGGGTCTGACCGAAAAAGAAGCGTCTTTGGGTAAGCAGAAGGACGCCATTCTGGCCCTGAGAAGCGATCTTGAAAGTAACCATGATTCGTTCACATACCGTTCGGTTGCCTACACACGAAGCGAAGTCGAATCGGATTTGGCCCATCGTTTCGAAGCATTCTGTTCAGCGGAAGCGGGCATAAAACGCGATCGACAGATTCTGACGGCACAACGCGATACGCTTCATGCCAATCAGAAGAAGCTCGACACGATGTTGTCCCGTAAGCAGGATTTGATTGTTAAGGTCGCGCAACTGGAAGCCCGATTGAAGCAGGTTCAGGCGGCGGAAGCCATCAATTCCATCGAGATCGATGACTCACATCTGGCCCATGTCGAAAAGATGATCAGGGACATGAATCATGCTCTGGACGTGAGGGAATCGGTGCTGGAAACAGAGGGCAATGTGTTGGGACGCATTCCCGTGAACGAAGAGGTTGTTCCGTCGAACGGTAACATCATCGGCGAAATCGATTCGCACTTTGGACTGACGGACGTGAAAGCGGTCGCCGAAACCGGCCCGCAACCGTCAATTTAACGGATACTGGTTCCGCTTCCGGAAGGCTGTATAATGGGCTTGCCAGGTGCTGTAGAAGCTGTCGCGGGGCAGCAGTTGAGGGGAGGATCTGCGGGACGCCTGGAATTGGCAGGGCCTGCGTTGATGGATCGTTATATCCTGTGGATCGATGGAGTCGGAGCGTGGCAGTTGTGCGTGGGAACAGAGTTCCAGATCGGCGGTCCGACGCATGAAGACGTTGCGGCTGACATTTGCCTGATGGCAAATCTGTCGCGACGTCATGCCTCACTTTCGCGAAATGGCGAAGATTGGTTCATCCATCCGCAGGGTTCGACCGTTGTGTCGGGGCGGGCTGTCACACGACCGGCTCTATTGCGGAGCGGGGATGAGATCTGTCTGGCAGAGCGAGTTCGCCTTGGTTTTCGCATTCCGAGCGTGCTGGCGGGCACCGCAATGATCGATTTTGAAAGTCACCATCGCCCGGCTCAGTTTGTCAACGGTATCATTCTGATGACGGACCGTGTGTTGTTGGGCCCGCGTAAGGACCATCATATTTGCTGTTCTGACTGGCCTGATGTGGTTGTCATTTATGATCAGGCGGGTGTACTGCGTTGTCGGTCGAAATTAGCATTCAGCGTCAACGGGAGCCGAGTTCAGGATTCGGTTGAGTTGACTGACGGGACGGTCGTTTCAGGCGAAGAATTTCGGTTTCGGATCGAAAGACAAAAGGTATGATTGGAATACCGTCATGAAGTTTGCACTGGCACCCGAATCCAAACCTCTGGCAGGGTACACGATCAAGCGCGCGATTCACCGCGGTGGTTTCGGCGAAGTGTACTACGCGCTGTCTGATGCCGGCAAAGAAGTGGCGTTAAAGCTGCTGCACAACAATCTGGACGTGGAGTTGCGGGGTGTGTCTCAGTGTCTGAATCTGAAGCACCCGAATCTCGTGACGATCTTTGATATGCGTCAGGACGCGGACAAGGATCACTGGATTATTATGGAATATGTCGGTGGAAAGGGGCTGCACGAAGTACTCCAGGAGAATCCCGGTGGTCTGCCCCTGAAAGAAGTCTTTCGCTGGCTCCAGGGAATGACGGCTGGACTCAGTTTTCTGCATGATCGGGGACTGGTCCACCGGGACCTCAAGCCAGCGAACGTATTCAGCGATGCTGATCAGGTCAAAATCGGCGACGTGGGGTTGTCGAAATACATCTCCGAAAGTCGTCGCAGTGCTCAGACGCAGAGCGTCGGAACCGTTTACTACATGGCGCCAGAAGTGGCACGTGGACGGTATGGGCGTGAAGTGGACGTATATTCGCTGGGGGTCATTCTTTACGAAATGATTACAGGGCGAGTTCCGTTCGAAGGCGAGACCACGGCTGAGATTCTGATGAAGCATCTGACGGCGGAGCCTGACTTGTCCGTGTTGCCGGAGAAACTGCGTCCGATACTCGCGGCAGCGTTGGAAAAGGATCCCGATCGACGCATTAGTGACGTTGAAGAGCTTGAGCGTCGATTCCGCAAAGCAGTGGAACAATCCGCATTTTCCATGGAGCAGCCTTCGCCCGTTTACGCCTCAAGCCCTACACCGGAAATTTCGGCAGCCCGTAATCCGGCCTTGCCGCGCGGGCGTGACAGATCGATCGGAACAGAAGCAACCAGTCTTTCAGACAGGTTGAATGCGGGGACGGAGTTCTGGAATAAACGAGTTCCCACTCCCATCAAGTGGATTCTGTGCGGAGCGGTCTTGTGGGCGATACTGCGGTCCGGTGCGTTTCAGCCGCTCACGGCTGGTGGTATCCTCGGTGGGCTGGCTTATCTGCTGTATCGCACTTTCTTTAAGTCAGCAGCGACCGAGGGCCTGACGAACAAAAATACTGCTGACGCAGAATTGACGTCGCCTTCAGCGCAGTCCCGCGAGGCACCTTCTCCAGCGACTCAGGTGCCGACAGCGGCTGCACCGATATTCGTAAATGCGCGGGACAGACGACCTGCGGCGCAGGCCCCCAGGTCAACTGTCAGTCTAAAGTCGTACACGCCGGCAACGGCTCGACAAATCCCAGCCGGCCAGCGGGCGTCCGATATCACAGCGTCGCTGTCTGTTTCACTGGCCGCCGCGGCATTGGTCACCATTGCCGTGCATCTGGCGACAGACATGCTGCCCAATGCGGTCGATGTCGCATTTTTCGGGATCGTCACCCTGATTGCGGCCTGGGTTTTGATTGTGCCGGCGAAACTTTGGGAAGGCCGCACGGGCGACAATGTCATCCGTCGTCTCATTCAAGGCGGGCTGGGTCTGGGTGTGGGGGCCCTCGCCTTTGTGTTGCAGCAATTTCTGCTGTTGAACGAATCGCCGTTGATGCAAACTGACGGCGTTGGAGTGTTCAATGAAGGTACGCTCGGGCGATTAAGGCTCCTGCAAAACGGGCAACCGACGATGGCCGGGTTTATGGTGTTTTTCGGGGCTCTGTTTTTGATGCGTCGCTGGTGGTGGCAGGCTGACAGTTTCCGCAAAACAAGGTTCCGGATTTCATCGTCGCTGGTGACATTATTTCTGGGGGTCGTATTGTCAGCAATGCTGCCGTTCTCTGAACAACTGGGTGCAATCTGGGCGCTGGCGATTTCGGCCGTCGTGCAGTTGTCGTCCGGGTGGACCCCTGTGGAAGATCGGTTGCTTTCACCGGCTCCGGGAGCCGCTCACGCTGATCCGATTGTCGCCGAGGTGCATCATCCCGTGGTCGGCGTTCCGGCTGCAGCCGGTCATCGCACTTAGGTTGGAAAACGAGCAGGGCCTGGCAGAAGCTGCCAGACCCATTTTCAATACGTTCCTGCTGGCTGTCAGCGACAAACATTGCTCGCCATTTTTGGGGCGCTTGTTGAAGAGGTGGAATCGTGCAGATAACAATTGGCCTGAAAATTATCGCTGTTTGCCTCAGCTGTCTTGTCGCGATTGGACTCATTCGCAGCGTGCTGAAAGTGCTCTCATGGCTCGTACAGGCTTTGCGCGCCAATCGCTCTCATCAACGTACTGCAAAAGGAAGTCAGCGGTGTTCGGTTCCAACGGTTGCAATGGCGACCACATCCGTTGTCGTGGGAATGTTGATCGTCATGGTGTTCGGATCTGCAATGGTTCATTCGAAGCCGCAGCTGGCCACAGAAGAAGAGCGAATCATTGAACCGTTAAAAGCGGCACCGTTGGGACAGCCGCACCCTGAAGAAAATGGATTCTACGATCCCCCACCTCCAATGGTTCCCACTGCGCTTCCGACGGCCGCTGACCAGAATGTGCAGTCCGCAGAAGAGAAGGCTGCTTTTGTCGAATCGCGGAAGGCAGACATGCAGCAGCTCGTTATTCAGATCGGACAATTTGTACGTGCGAGTCTGGAGCTTGTCAGCACAAGTCAGGGAGCAAATGCTTTTGGTCAGGCCGCGGAATCCGCGAACGGTGATGTTGTGGTATTTCAGCCGTCAGATGAAATGGTGAATCAGATACTGGGAGTGACCGGTCGGGATCTGCTCAGATCGTTCAATTCAGAACTGCCTCGTCGAATACGTCAGACGTACGCATTGATTCCCCTCAGTCCACCGATGAGATCGACGGTACCGGTTGATCCTTTGCTCGCGGCCGGGGGGCTGGAAAAGATCGCCAATTCAATTGGGATGCTTGTGGAACGGGCCGAGTCATCAACAGGGACGTCCGAGCCAGCATCAACCGCCCCTGTCGATGCTGCGCGCATTCAACTTGCAGAGCAGCCGGAGTCGCGCCCGATGCCGGAATGGGTGAAGGGGACCGATGGTCGCAGAATTGTGACTCATACGAAACCCATTCTTCCCGGGGATGACGCAGATGCGTTGCTGTTGACTGCCGTCAATGAAGCCTTGAAGCAGCATGTCGAATCTGTCACCGCATCAATCAGCGCCGATCTGCACCGTGAATCTCGTCTTGTCCGCATGGAATTGCCAGGGCCAACTGCACGGAAGTTTATTGTCGATACGTACGAACGACTTGAAACGGTGGAGACGCCGACTGCAGGAGCTCAGCCGTTTCGGGTCTTGTATGCGTTGCTGGAATTCCCGGAGGTC
>JAGQQS010000027.1 GCA_020426105.1 Planctomycetaceae bacterium | reverse complement strand
GGACCCACGTCGCAATGGATATGTCAGCCCTCCGGGCCTGAAATAGCGCAACTTCAAAACCTTTCGGCCACGGGTTAAACGATACATTCAACATGCCGTCACTGACCGGCATCGGATGTGTTGGCCCTGCCGCCCCTGCGTCGATAGACCGCCGACTTGCAAGCTACTCCGCGACGCGAAAACAGGGGAGGGGTGTTGCGTGGTGTGTGAGCGCAGTTGTAGCCCTCCAGTCTTGCTTCCGCCGACACAGGGTCGGACGGAGAGCTTAAGTCCACGCCATTGCACCTTCTCCTCCCTTGCATTGGTGACTTCTGTGCTACACTCTCGCGTCGGTCCGTCTTTGCTGCTCAACACCCTGAGGATTTGATCGCTTGAGAAACAGCAAATAACCGTCGCTCATCCGGCCTGTCGGCCACCTTTTCCCCCGATTTCGGGGGAGAAGGGACTACGAGAAAACCCTCGAATGTACGACGATAAATGCTTAACGGCGCTGATACGTGGGGCGTATTTGCTGCGTCTTTCGAAGAAGTGCTCCAAAAGTTGTCATCGGCTTTCGATCTGCGGAAATCGGCGTTGAAAGGTCCTGTTCCGCCTGTTTTATCTTTCATTAAGTAAACAGTTCAGGGATCACGTGCCCGTTGCGGACGATCATCACCGGTCGCCCGGTGGTTGTGTGATACTCCTGCGTGTGATCGATGCCGAGTGCATGATAAAAACTGGCCGCCACGTCATCCGGAGAAAAACCGTCACCTCGCGGCATACTGCCGGTTTCATCACTTTCACCAAGTACCTGTCCGCCTTTAACGCCACCCCCGCCCAGAAGCATAAACATATTGCGCGGATAGTGATCGCGGCCGACTCGTTCGGTGTTGATTTTTGGAGTTCGCCCAAACTCACCCGTGACATAAACAATTGTGGACTCAAGCAGACCGCGCGCCGCAAGTCCCGTGAACAGCCCAGCCAGTGCATCGTCGAGAGCCGGGAGCTGCCGCGTTTTCAGGACATTCCAGTTGTCTCGATGCGTGTCCCAGCCACCGTTGGAGACCGTAATAAATCGAACACCGGCTTCCACCAGTCGCAGCGCCAGTAAACAACTGGCTCCCAGTGAAGATGAACCGAATTGTTTAGAAAACTCAGGTGACTCTTTGCCAATATCGAACGCATCCTTCGCCTTTTCCGATGTGATGACCGTATGCGCCTGTTTTCCGAATTCGCCCATGCCTTCGAGCAGTTGGCTATTCTGTTCGACATCACTGAAAGTCCGATCCAGTCGACTCAGGAGATTACGGCGGCGCTCAACATCATCGATCGTTAATCCTCCTGACATCGAGATACCGCGCACGCGGAATGGAGTTCCGATCACTGGTGTGGACGTGGTATTCATGGGAGCGTAACGAACTCCCAGATAGCCTGGCCGCTGCGCACTGTTTGGAATCGCGACAAATGGAGGCAGTTCCGGGATCCCGGGACGTTCCTTCGAGACGACGGCTCCGTAGCCCGGGAATTCGAGAGACGGCAATGGGCGGTTACCCGTGTTGACATACTTCGTCCCCAGTTCGTGAGCAGCCACGGAATGGCTTACACCGCGCAGCAGCGTGAATTTATCCATACACGTCGCGATGCGGGGCAAATGTTCAGAAATCGCGACGCCAGGCAGGCAGGTCTGAATGGTATCGAATTCGCCGCGATATTCAGACGGAGCATCGGGCTTTGGATCGAATGTGTCGAGATGCGACGGTCCACCGTTCAAATTTATAAAAATCGCCGACCTCGCCTTTGCACCTGAATCCACGCTGCCGGCAGCAGCGAGCTGAGCAAAGCTTGCGAGATTCAGCCCAGCGCCCGCCACAACGCCGGCTTGTAAAAAATCGCGGCGGCCAATTCCGTCGCACGTCCGAAAAAATGCCATCACTGGTCTCCTGAATACACGCCTCGTCCACTACAACAACAGAAGGACTCGTCGCCTCGTCCACTA
>JAGQQS010000374.1 GCA_020426105.1 Planctomycetaceae bacterium | reverse complement strand
ATGTAGTTGTACCAGTCGATGACCCAAACAGCGCCGTCAGGACCAACTTCCGCCACAATCGGTGATGACCATTCATCATCACTGGCAATCAGGTTCGTGGGACTCGCCGATTTGAATCCCGCTCCGTCCGGGCGAAGGACGAAGGTTCCAATCAGATGACCGGTAGGCTCGCACACAAACGCGGTCTGATTCCACCACTGCTGTGGGAATGTACGCGCGGTATACAGGGCATGTCCCGCCCCGGCCGTATAGCCGCCGAACTGGTCCACCTGACGGATGTTTTCTGTGACTGGTTTGAATAGATGCGTGTCCGCTATGCTGCCAATTTCCGGAGCCGCCCAGCCTCGCACTTTTTCATAGTACCGATTGAAAATCGGCACAAATGTGCTCGGATTGTGATTGGCGGTCGAGCCGAAGATCAGCCCTTCTTCAGAAATACCAAGTCCCCAGGTGTTGTTGTTCGTGGACCGCACAAATTCCAGATCAGTCACCACCGGAGGATCATCCTGAGACAGTTTGAACCGCCAGAATCCCATACGAAAAGACTGCGACCTGTGTCCGTTGTACTCCGGAGTGCTTTCATTGTACCCCTGCATGCCCCAGATCCAGTTGTCGAGGCCGTATCGCAGATTGCTGACGCCGCCATGTGTATCGCCGGCAGCCCAGCCTTTGATCAGGACCGATTTCTGGTCAGCCTTGTCATCGCCGTCTGTGTCTTTGAGGTACAGAGTTTCTGTGGCATTCTGCACAATGGCTCCGCCGCGAATGATCACAATTGAAGTCGGGATCGAGAGGCCCTCGGCGAAGATCGTAAACCTGTCGGCAACATTGTCTCCGTCAGTGTCTTCACAAATTCGAATGCGGTCACGATCCCTCCCAAGTTCATTCGGATAGTCGAGCGTTTCACAGATCCAGAGCCGACCACGTTCGTCCCAGTTCATCGCAAGGGGTTTTGAGTTGAAATTCCGTTCATCGGCATACCGCCGCAATACCATACCTTCGGGCAGAACGTAATGCTTCATCGATTCTTCAACGCTCAGCGGCAGCTGCATCGTGGTCCTGGGAACCCCCTGAACGCCCCACTTGCTGCCGGGCGTATAGTTGGGAATCTTTGGCCCAACATCGACATACTCGAAAGGCGTTACATCCGTGCGGAGTTCGGTCATCTTCGGGGCAGCAAACGCGGTACGATCTCTCAATGGTGGTACGACAGAAACATCCCGACCACAAGCCCAGCGGATACCTCGTTCAAGCAGATTGCTGAATCCCGGATGACGCCACGTTCGCTCATCATGTCCCCATGCCGTGTAGAACACTCGGCCCTTTCCATGAGTCCTTACCCAGGTCCACGGTTCACGGTCGTTGCCCTCCGCTTGTTCACCTTCAATACGATATTCAAGAACCGTCCGATTCTCCTCATTATGAAGATGATGGATGTATGTTTCATCCCAACTGGTGAAGCCGCTGAACCCAACCATAACCGGGTGTGACGGTGCGGCAATCTGCGTGCCGAATACGGTTCCTCCATGTCGCAGAAACCGGGCCCCCATCAATTTTGCCATCTCTGCATTGTTCCGCCAGCAGTAGGTCGCACAATGGATCGGAATGAATCCCTTCCCGCCCGCAACATAGTCAAGGAGCACTTTGGCCTGCGCGTCATCGATTGCGTCAATGTTCGCGTAGAGCAATACACCGTCGAAACCCTTCAGATTTTCTGACGTGAGATCCTCCATACGGTCGGTGTAACTCAGTTCGATTCCCCGCTGCTGCAGCACCGGCGCTGTTTGATGGAATAATTCCACCGGCCGATGATGTCCGTTGTCACCGAGAAACAGCACACGACATTCTTCAGCACCGCTCACTCTGCACGCGCTCAGGAGGCTGACACACAACACCAGGCGCCGCAGGATTGCCAGAGCCGGAAAGAAAAACTGAGTCATGGGATTAGAATTCATTCGCTTACGGTTTGACCATGCCGGGGTACCAAATTCGATTGTATCATGGGAAGACAGGTTCGTCGCGACTCGAAGGAATGCTTCAACCGCCCGACCGCCGATTTTTCCCATGCGGACAACAGAGCTCGATGTCGTCGTCGGCAATGGCCGACCTGCCTTGCACTTCAGAGCTAAAATCGGGAGACTTCAGACCAAATTATGCAGATCCGCAGTGGACTTGTTAGATCCTCTGCTCTCGCTCGTCCTGATTCGCAATAGGCTCGTAAAATGCCGGAAATTGTGTATTGCCGCATTGCGAATCCAGTATGCAGGGTTTCTGCATGACGGACTCGTTTCGCGAACAAAGTAGTGACTCAGGCCCCGAACGGGACCGGATGATCGAACAGTATTATCGGACGCATTCGCACGAGTTGTGGGCATTATTTTACGCAATGTGCAGCGATCCGGAGCGAGCCTATGATGCTGTGCAGGAGGCTTTCCTGCGTTACTACGACTACCGAGGAGAACCTGTTCGTGATCTGCGAGCCTGGCTGTTACGCGTCGGCCAGAACTGGCTGCGGGACGTGGCGCGAAGAAAAAGTAATTCCTGCCGATTACTGCCCGGACTTGATGAATACTCAGGCCAGCGTCCCTCTCCCGAGGAGTTGGTTTTACTCGTTGAGAGACAGGAAAGTATTCGAAACGCGCTGAAGGAACTCAATGAAGATGATCGGAAAGTTCTGGTCATGAAGTATGCGATGGACTGGTCAGCAGCTCAGATCGCCACTGTCATGAATTGCACGTCGGCCGCAGTTGATATGCGTATGTCGAGGGCACGACGCCGTCTCGCGGAAATTCTTGTGGAACAAGGATTCAACAATGAATAATGAATCTGCAACTAACTCATCACAAAGCAGGATGCCGTCTGATGCACGGATGGAATCTTTGCTGCAGGACTTCTTCCGGCTCGAGGTTCCGAAAAAACTCGAGCAGCCGTTTCGACGAAGCGACTTCCCGGCTGCGGCACTTGTCACTGCAGTCCACGTCGAAGAAAATCGCGCTGAGCCCCTGAAAGACCGATCGGTGCGAGTCATTGCTGTCGCCATGTCAGTGTCAGCCATGGCGCTGGCCCTTCTGGTTGTCATGACGGCCACTCATCCCGGAACAACACACCCTCGGAACGCGACATACGAAAACCGGGATGGGATCAGTTATCCGAATAACGCAGATCGCCCAATGCTGGTATCGCCACTGGGTGATTCGCATTCTTCGTCAACGGCAATCACACCTGACGGCGTGACGCTGGAAGAAGCCGATAATATTGAACTGCACGAATAATCCGGCCAAACCGCGTTTACTGTTGACGCAGACGTCGCACTGACGCACGTGCGTCACGTGACAGTTGAGTGATCTCGCCCCACCGTGCCGCGTCAATGGTATCTTTCTTCGCGAGCCAGGATCCTCCCACCGCCAGCACATCGGAATCAGATAACCATGCGGGCAAATTTCCTTCCGTGATTCCGCCCAGCGGTATGTACTTTAGCCCAAGATGCGCATACGGAGCTTTGATGCTTGCGAGCATCTTCAGGCCACCACTCGGTTCGGCCGGAAAAAACTTCAGCACCCGGCAGCCCGCCTGTACCGCTACATCAATATCAGTAGGAGTCGCTACGCCAGGTGCAAATGGCAGGTTAAGCTGATCCGCCCGCCCGATCACAAGCGGGTTGACGCCTGGGGAAACCGCAAATGCGGCTCCGGCCTGAACCACCTGGTCGACCTGATCGGGGAACAGAATCGTTCCTGCTCCCACCAGCATCTCGGGAACTTTTTTCACAATCGCCGCCAGACACTCCAGCGCCTTCGATGTTCGCAGTGTCAGTTCGATAATATCGACTCCGCCATCCAGCAGCGCTTTCGCCGTGCTGACCGCTCGTTCCGCCTCATCAACGACAATGACAGCCACCACACCCGTACTGTGAAAACGTTCCAATTGTGAATCACTAAGTAGAAGACTCATAAAATTAAGTTTATCCCTGCTCTTGAATTTCTGCCCGACTGGAATCGACTGCGACAGGTATCCGTATAAATTGTTTAGAAGTGCCTCGGGATTGTAGCGTATTCCGCGCTGGAATCATGTTTGACACAAAGGAACTCGAATGAAGATTCATGAGTAGTCAGGCGTCTCCGGTGACTTCCGACCGCTTTATTTTCCGGATTGTTCAAAGAAATGCCGCACGGCTCGGCCACTGATCGACTTTTTCTCCACAAGCTCCGCCGCGATTTGCTCGACCGCTGTCCAATGACGCTTTTGCAACAACAGGTGTTCAGTTTTGGCAAGCATTCTTCGTGTGAGTTTGTCCGCCTGCACGGCGCCACTCCTCATCACGGCAAGCCGACGGACCGACTGCAGATCCTGAGCAGCACCTTGCCAGTTATACGACCCAGAGTAGATCGCTTCCGCAACAACTCCAGCCAGCAGAATCAGCATGTCAGCTTCGAGACGATCCTGCGAGGCGCGACTCACCCCCTTACGCAATTCACAATGCCCCAGTCGACGTTGATCCGGCAAAATACTGACTTTATGTACCGGACGCTCAAACAAGATCGCGATGACCGCATGTCCGGCTTCATGATAGGCAGTGCTGAATTCGACTGATTCCGTGTTCTGCTCATTTCGCATTCTGATTCTCAAACGTTTGCCGCGATCCTGCACAATTGCCGAAGCGGAACGCTTCACGTGACACACCACGAATCTGGCTGTAAGATCGGCCTCAGAAAATGGGTCAGGAACCAATAGCCAAATGGCCCGAAGGGCGCTGCGCACTATTGGTTCCTGCCCCCTTTTCTGAGGCTCTCAGCTGAACCCAATTTTGCATCGAATTCCGGAAGGACGACGTGTTATGAATGTGCAGAGTGTATCGCGCTGGATTTTTGTGGCGAGTGTTCTCGTCTCGATTAATCTGCTGCCTGCCCGCCCGGCATACGGGGCGCCGACTGATGAGCCAGCTCAGGGAACAGTAACGCGTGTCGATCTGGGACAGGATGTCACGCTGGATGTCGTCTACATTCCGCCTGGACCGTTCATGATGGGTAGTACGCAAGCCGAAAAAGACTGGGCCACGGGCATCGAAGGCGGGGCGACTCCCGGTACCGATCGGGAGTCCTATGAGGGCGAAGCTCCAAGGCTCATGCACGTCAAAGATGCATTCTGGATGGGACGAACAGAAGTCAGTGTTGGGCAATTCCGCCGTTTTGCTGAGACAACAGGATATCTGACGGACGCTGAAAAGCCCGGCGGACACACTCAGGTTTTCGATCCGGAATGGGACGGATACGGCTGGCGATCGACCGTCGTACATCCATGGAAACCCATGGCAGGCAAGAGCTGGCGCGATCCAAATTTTGGGTTTCCGCTCAGAGACTGCTATCCAGTGGTCTGCGTCAGCTGGAACGACGGACGCGCGTTCTGCAAATGGCTGACGGAAACCGAACGCGCTGCCGGGCGACTGCCTGCCGGGCTGGAATACCGATTGCCGACAGAAGCAGAATGGGAGTACGCGTGTCGTTGCGGTACGGAGAGTACCGCTTTCTGGTGGGGAGATGATTTTGAAGATGGCGAAGGACGATTTAATATTTCCGCCGTCGATTTTCTGCCGGGACGCAACAGAATCTGGCCGCTGGCCAATGCTCCCTGGAGTGATGGCTTTGCCTTTGTTTCTCCCGTCGATCATTACGGCGACAAAGGCCGAAATAAATTTGGTATCGCTGACATGTGTGGCGGCGTTTGGGAAGTGATTCTGGATCACTTCGACCCCCAGGGCGGACATGAAGAAGTCTATTTTGTCAAGGAAAATCCGCGGCCGGTTTGCCGCGGTGGCAACTATTTCGATGTTCCAGGAAATGCCCGTTGCGCCGTGCGCCTTGGTCTGCAGGGCCCAGGCTATTCCGATTCCAGAGATGGGTTCCGGATTTGTCTTGGTGTTCCCAAAGAATGAAGGACCACCCCTGACACTCACGTCTCGGCAGCCTCATGGTCCCACGAACATGAATGAGGTCCAAAGTGCTGAGAATTAATGTGCCACGGATAAAGTGGCACTGAAAACAAGGCAGCATAGAAAACTGCAGCCGTACTGATATCCAACTGAGAATTCGACGTATGCAGTATCGCAACCTGGGACGCTCCGATCTGTCCGTGAGTCAGATTGGCATGGGGTGTGTCACTTTCGGACGCGAGGTTAATCCACAGTCTTCTCTGTCGATTATGGACCATGCATTTGAGCTTGGGATTACGCTGTTTGATACCGCCGAGGCGTACGCAGCGGGGGAATCGGAACGTGTTGTTGGGGAATGGATGCATTCCAGGAAGACACGTGACAAAATTGTGTTGGCGACAAAGATCAATGGAACGCTCACGCGGCAAAGGATTATCGCCTCCGCCGAGGCCAGTCTTAAACGCCTGAAGACTGACTACATTGACCTGCTTCAGACTCACGTGTGGGATGATTTGACGCCCTTCGCGGAAACACTCGAAGCGCTCACATCACTCGTCAATGCCGGAAAAGTGCGTCATATCGGCTGCAGCAACTACTCCGGCCTGCAACTTGCAAGGGCGTTGAGTCTGTCCCGTACCGCCGGACTGAGCCGCATGATTTCCGTACAGCCACCTTACAATCTGGTGCAACGTGGCATCGAGACAGACCTGTTGCCGCTATGTGCTGCTGAAAATATCGGAGTGATCAGTTACAGCCCGCTCGCTGCCGGATTTCTAACCGGAAAATATCGCCGAGGCGCTGCAATTCCTGCCGGAACCCGCTTCGACGTCATCCCCGCCCACCAGGAGATCTATTTCACGGAGCACGGCTATCAGGTGCTCACGCAACTGGACCAGGAAGTCGCCACCACCAACAGGTCACACGCGGAACTGGCACTGTCATGGGTCCTCCGGCAACCCGGAATTACATCCGTACTGATTGGTGCTCGGAATGAACAACAGATTCATCAGGCGATTGAAAGCGTGAACCGCGTCCACTGACCTCCGCTGCTCAGACACGTGCGACAAAAGTCCATGGTGTTGAATTCGGTTTTGGTGACGGACGTGGAATTTCTTCAGCAGCGTGGTCGGTGGACTTCTCAGGCGACCAGGGAGCGTGCTGAAACTCGCCAGACGGCCCTGTGACGCACCAAAACACATCGCAGCCCCCCGCGACTTTCAGCACTATTCTCGACCACAAGTGCCGCACAATTCTCGACCACAAGTGCCGGGCACTTCACAAAGATTCTTCACAAAGATTTCTGGACAAATAGTGCCTGGCACTTGATTAAGAAAATAGTGGTTTTTATCCTGTCATTGTTGTGTGATGCGGTCCTGCTTGCCGGGGGGAGAATTGCGATGCCAAGGGTGAATCGAAGGGAGATTTTTGCTCAGGCTGAAATACAGGCTTTTCATATTACAAATCGTTGCGTACGACGAACGCATCTGTTCGGTAAGGACAAAAAATCGGGTAAGGATTACTCGCACCGCAAACAATGGATTCAAGAGCGACTGGAAGTCCTGGCGTCGATTTTCGGCATGGATATCCTTGGATTTGCAGTACTTAGCAATCACCTGCATCTGGTTATCAGGACGCGTCCCGATGTGGTCAAAACGTGGTCCGACGACGAAGTGGCGTTACGGTGGTGGAACTTGTTTCCTCAACGCAGGAACAAGGACAGTTCGCCCGCAGAACCGACAGAAGCGGAACTGAGTCATATACGCAACAACACATCGGGAATACAGGAAAAGCGGCGGAGGCTGTCGAATGTTTCGTGGTTCATGAAGTGCCTGTCGGAACCGATCGCAAAGCGAAGTAACCGTGAAGACAACGTTTCGGGCCATTTTTGGGAGGCAAGGTACAAGGCACAGCCGCTGCTTGATGAATTGGCCATTACGGCCTGCATGGCGTATGTGGACCTGAACCCAGTTCGTGCGGGCATCGCCGTGACACCGGAAACAAGTGAGTTCACGAGTGTCAAAGAGCGGATCGCAGACCGGCAGGAAGTTTCGGTGATGTCCACAGCAGAGACACAAGACGAGCGAATTGAGCATGGCGAGAGAGCTGGGTGGCTGGCACCGATTGCATTGGATCCGCCGCGAAAAAAAGTGCGTGAAAGGCAGACATCCCGGCGTGCCAGCAATAAAGGGTGTCTTCCAATGACACTTGATGCGTATCTAAAGCTGCTGGACTGGACGGGACGTCAGCTTCGAAGGGACAAGGTTGGTGTAATCCCGGAAGAATTCGCACCTATCCTGGATCGGCTGGACTGCAGTGAGGAGTCATGGCTGGATTTAGTAAAGAATTTCCGCAGGCGTTTCCGGACGGAGGCCGGTCGCGCGGCGACGTTGCAGAATGTAAGTTCCATCCGCCGCGCCTGTCGGCACGCTAATTCGTCGGCGTGAGCGGGTTGACGCTCAGGACACGCAGTGCGACATCGAGGACTCGAGCGTTGAAGCGGGGGGGCGTTATCGGAGTTGCGCCGCAGCATTGACCGCTTCCGCTGAATTTGCAAAAGTCTATTTACCATTAGTCACTTTGCTGATTAACTCAAAGTCATCTGGGCCATAACATGTCCAAACACCGGATCCGCCTGGCAGGGCCCTGGGATTTTCAAACCTTGGACAGCGGTTTAGCACCGCGGGGCGAAACAACAGAATGTCGTCTGCCCGTAATACTCGTCGATCTAACGAATGAAACTGGCATCCAGTTGCAGCGAGGATTTCATAAACCAACAGGCATCGACGGGAAATTGCTTCGTCTGGTACTTCAGGCAAACACGCCCCCCCGAGCGGTCCTGATCAATGACGTTCGAATTGCGGAAAGTGCCGTGGAGCATGAGAGTGAGTATGCATTCGAGATCACAACGCATATCAAGCCGTTCAATTGGGTCTGTATCCTGTTGACAGTCGAGGATTATCAGCCGTCACCAGTGCTGAACACTGTTTGGCTGGAAATCCTCGAATAGTCCGCATGGTCGGCCGCAAATTAGCTTGACACTCGCGCCGCATCTTGTATCATTGAATTAGCACAATGAACCATGCGGGAAGTTGAAGTCATGCAGATTCATATTTCGACTCACGACAAGGTCCCGATCTATCTGCAGGTGGTCAATCAGATCAGGTATCTGGTCGCGGCGGGGCGTCTGGCGGCAGGCGACGAGCTGCCTCCGATACGAGTTCTGGCCGAACAACTGGTCGTAAATCCCAATACCATTGCGCGGGCATATCGGGAACTGGAACAGGCCGGGATTGTGGAAAAACGCAGAACAGCGGGGACATACGTTACCGAGCAGGGATCGCCGCTGGCGCGCCGCGAACGCTTGAAAATTCTGACTGAGCGAATTGATCAGTTGTTAGCCGAAGCTCTGCAGATGGACGTCAAGCTGGAAGACATCATTAAGCTGGTCAATCAACGATCTACTGCCCTGAATGCCTCTCGCCTTAAGGACTCTACAGATGCCTGAACCATTCTTGTCGTTAGCAACCTCGATCATTGAAATCCATCGACTGATACGACAGTTTGATGACAAAGTTGCCCTCAATGACCTGACGCTCACCGTGCCTCGTGGCGGCGTGTTTGGCTTGATCGGCGGGAACGGGGCCGGAAAAACGACACTCATCCGGCACATACTCGGCATGCTCAAAGCACGAACGGGTTCAGTCAGAGTCTTCGGGCTTGACCCGATCACCGATCCCGTCGGCGTACTGGGGCGAATCGGTTATTTGTCCGAAGACCGTGACTTGCCGAACTGGATGCGCGTGCATCAGTTGATGCGGTACACCGCGGCCTTCTACCCGAACTGGGATTCCCACTACGCTCAGGAATTGCGGGATGCATTTGATCTCGACCCAAAGGCGAAGGTGAAGACTCTTTCGCGAGGCCAGCGGGCACGCGCCGGCCTGTTGATCGCGCTGGCGCATCGGCCGGATCTGTTAGTACTGGACGAACCTTCTTCAGGTCTGGATCCCGTGGTTCGCCGCGATATTCTAGGAGCCATTATTCGCACAATTGCGGATGAAGGTCGTACCGTTTTCTTTTCTTCACATCTGCTGGACGAAGTGGAACGTGTGGCCGATCGCGTCGCGATTATCCACGAGGGGAAGATCCTCCTGACGGCTTCGATGGATGATATCAAAGAATCACATCGCCGAATGACGTTGCGATTCGAGCGGGCGATGTCACAGCCCCCGTCATTGATCGGGACTCTGGCGTGTGAAGGAGCTGGCGTGGAATGGACCTACATCTGCAGCGGAGAGACGGTACAGCTGCGCCGCGCCGCTGAATCGATCGGGGCGACGATCGTGGACGATGCTGCAATGACGCTGGATGAAATTTTTGTGTCGCGAATTCAGTCCTCTGTCGCCATGCCGTTGTGAGACAAATATTCATTGTAAATGTGAGATCATCGCGGCGCGAGGACCGCTGAGCGCGGGGCGAAGCCCGAACAGATAAACGAAGCAGATGCAAACGATCCGGGATAGCAGGAGCCAACAGATGCGTGCAATTCCTCAAGCTCTGATGTGGGAACTTTTTTGGCATGGTCGCGGCTGGATTCCTGCGTTCTACGTGCTTGGGAATCTGATGCCAATGCTATTGTTCCTGATGTTGACTCACGTAGGACTTGAGCCGCAGGATCCCGTATTTCTACTGCTTCATGTTTGTTTCATGCCCATTATTTTGATTTGCGTCGGCGGCGGAATTCTGCCGGCTCAGGGTGCTTTCTCTCGCTTGTACTCTGCTCCGATTTCGACGGCATCTCTGGTCGCGTGGCATTTGTTTCCTGGCGGCATCATTCTGGCGATCGAAATTGCACTCTCGGTATTGATGTACAACTGGCTCTTTCACCTGAACTGGCCGATTCTCGGCCCCGCGTTGGTTGCTGCGGCCGCGTGGAGCTCGGTCCAAACGCTGGTTTCGACGTCGCAAAAGACGCTTTCCGGCATTTGCCTGACCGGTGCACCTTGCCTGGTCCTGCTGAAATGGGCGCATGCGCGCTACGGCGGATGGTTTTCTGCCCCGACACATTACTGGACCGTAGTGACGCCGGTTGAAGCAGCGACGTTACTTGGTGTCGTGGTTGTGGCGTATGCCGTGACAGTGACGGCTGTGGCCCGAGATCGGTGTGGCGAACCTCTGCCTTCACTTGGAGGCTGGAAATGGATCACGCGAGAGTGGGACGCACTGACCACAACCTCGGCCGCCAAATGGCGGCCATTCAGGTCTGCGGCGCACGCTCAGTTCTGGTTTGACTGGACCTGGAAGGGACTGGCCCTGCCTCTTGTGGTTGTGTTCGGTTACCTGATTGGAATCATGGGATGGTTATTGAACAACGCTGCCGGACACGGCACAGATGTTCCTCTTGAGGAGTTCTGTCGAGGAATCCTTGCTGGCGGAGGAATGTTGACGCTGGTCGCTGGCGCCGCCGGAATTCTTTCGAGTATACCCTGCGATGGAACGTCTGGAAAAAAGCAACACGAAACGATGCGAGATTTGATTGGTCACGACAACTTGCGCGGCATGGGGCACTTCCAGTCGACTCGACCTTTCACAAACGCTGATTTTGCGAAGTCGATTCTGCTGGCAGCGACCAGTAGTATACTTATCGGATGGGCTCTGTGGTTCGCAGGTCTTGTCATCTGCCTTCTGATCGCCGTATCGATTCACCAAAAACTGACGGTAATTCTTCCATCGGATTTTGGAGCGTGGTACTTGCCGCTGACGCTGCTTGGACCGTGGATCGCCATGACCAACTCCGCCACAATCGGACTCAGCGGACGCGCAGCGAAACTGATACCAGCTGGTGTGATGTCAGTGATTTCCTATTGCATCGTCCTGTTTTTAATCAAGGAATTCATTTCCCGCGAAGTGCATGATCGGTTTGTGGAGAGTTCTGTTTTTGCCGGATCAATCGCGGTTGTTTTGTCTACACTGCCGGCATTTTCAAAAGCACATGGGTGCGGATATCTGAGTCGCAAATCGCTATGCGCAGCAGTGGGCTTTGCGATCAGCATCGTGGTCATGGCGATCGCACTTCAACCGCGCGAACTATCGATGACAGCCTATTTCATGATCTGCGCGTTTGCCGCATTGGTCGTATTACCCATCGCCACGACCCCATTGGCGATTGCCTGGAATCGACATCGTTAGGCGAGCGGTGGAAACGAACGTCGCAATTTTTGTCCCCTCTCCCCCGGGAGAACATGCAGCTTTGAAGCTGTGGGTGGAAAGACTCAGGAATCGGTAGAAAGGCCCACCAATCGAAAACTTGCCAATGGTGGGCCGGCGCGGCTTAGCTGCCGCTTGTCCCACTCTACCAGCAATATCATTAAAAAAACGCCTTATAAATTGTCACTTTAAAAGCTGCACGATCTCCAAGGGGAGAAGGGACGGTGGGAACGCTCTTCAAGTGTCGTATCCATTTGGCAACAAAAGCCCGCCTCGTACTATGCGACTTCCCAGCCCGGCCGATATGTTTTGGTGATGAACTTCGAAGCCTCCGGCGCATTAGTGGCGACCAGATTCTCCGCATCCCATTCAAGAGCTTTGCCAAGTCGATAGGCCACGTTCCCCAGCAGAACGGTTTCGGAAAGTGCACCCGAGTAATCGAAATTGCAGGTGGTGGGTGAGCCATCTTTGCAGGCTTTAATCCATTCCGCATGATGTCCGATTGAGTTGGGAATGGTTTCCTTAGGCGGCGCGTATCCCCGGAACTTATCCGCCGGGAACAACTTGTACTTTCCGTAGTCGGCAAACATCATCCCATCAGTTCCCACGAACATGACTCCATTGGCAGGCACGGCCTGACCGTTAACCTTCTTGGGGATCATATCGCCGTCGTACCAAATCATCTTGCAGGCTGGCATTGAACCGCGGGCCGGGAACTCGTACCTGACGATCAGCCCCAATGGCCCCGTCTCTGGACTCACCGGAGGCCCTTCGGCTTCACAACGTGTCGGGTGGCGGAGGTCGAGTGCCCAGAATGGCAGGTCCATAAAATGGCAACCCATGTCACCGAGGGTGCTCTGACCAAAATCCCACCAGCGACGCCAGTTCGCCGGATGATATCGACCGTCCGCATATGGGCGTTCGGGTGCAGGTCCGAGCCAGAGATCCCAGTTCAAATTCGCAGGCACCGGGTCGACTTTGGTGGGGCGCTCACCACCGCCCCATTCCTTACCGACCCAGACATGCGCTTCGGTCACATCGCCGATTGCGCCGGACTTAATGATCTCAGTTACACGACGATAGTTGTTTTCGGCGTGGATCTGAGTTCCCAGCTGCGTGGCCACACCCTTCTCAGCGGCCGCTTTGGCGATGAGTCGAGCTTCATAAACGGTATGAGACAGTGGTTTCTCGCAGTAAACATGCTTTCCAGCGCGGATTGCGCGGATCGATGCAGGGGCATGATGATGATCGGGCGTCCCGATCACGACCGCATCAATCCTGTCACCCTCTGCTTCGATCATCTCACGGTAATCGGCGTAGCAGCGAGGTTCCAAATGGTTCTTCTCAAGCAGCATCGATTTTGACTTGTTGAGGTAATTTGAGTCAACGTCCACGATGGCCACGATATTTTCGCTCATGACGCCATTCACGTCTTCCGCCGCTCGATTCGCCGTGCCGATGCAGGCAATGTTCAGTTTCTCCAGCAGGCTCCGCGAGGGCTTCGCGCCAGCGGTGGAAACGAACAGCGAAGACGACAGGAATGCGGCAGACCCGGCAGCAGAAGTTTTGAGAAATGAACGTCGATTATGAGATGGCAACTGAGCCATGGCGGGAACCTTTCCAAAAAGGTCAGATTTGAGTTGAGCGGAGGTCCAAGTACACGTGGCAGGATAAGCGGCAGCGACATGAAAAGACAACGATCAGCCCCCGACTTTTCACGACAGGAGCCAGGAACGGTAAGGACCTGGCAACCACTGAAAACTCAGAAACCCCGGATTGACGGCACTGCCCTTAGATCGTAAGGTGTCCAAACGGGCAGTCCAGGGCCAAATCGGAAATAAGTGAAACACCGTTCGAGTGGCAGAGATTGCGTTAACTTCGAAGGACGGGTGCAGCGTGCTCAGCGGCAATGTTCTGATTGTGGGCCAGGGCCTCGCGGGTTCCTGCCTGGCATGGGTGCTGCATTTGTCCGGCCGTGGGGTGATCCTGGTGGATCGCGGTGAACCAATAACCGCTTCCAGAATTGCGGCCGGATTGATAACACCAGTGACCGGTCGCAGGCTTACGATTGCCCATCGGTTTGCAGAGAATCATCGCCAGGCCGTCAATTTCTATCGACAGATCGAACGCGAGCTTGGAATGACAATGCTGCAGGAACAGCCTGCGATCAGGTATTTTCAGAACGTTGAAGAGCGGAATATTTTCGAAACTAAGCTCAGCCAGTTTGATGGTCATTTAACCCCGCGGACCGACAGTGCTGGCCAGTTGACCGGCTTCGAAATGCGGGACTCCGCACGACTGTATGTGGCGAGGTTTCTGGACCAGACGCGGCAGTATTTTGCGGCCCGTGGGCGATTTCAAATAGCCGACCTGAATCTGGAAACTGACATCCTGTTCAATCACGACGAAGTGTTCGTCAATAGTCTCAATATTGGCTGTTCTGCGGTCGCTCTGTGCCAGGGATACGAGCATCTCTCCAATCGATTCTTCCCGTCGATCCCTGATAATCCAGCCAAAGGCGAAATCCTGCGAGTGCGGCTCGATCATTATCGCTCGGAGTCTGCTGTCCACAAAGGAATCTGGCTCGTGCCCGACACAAATCCTGATGGACAGACCAGTTTCCTTCTGGGTGCCACATTTGACAGGAGTTCGCTGGATCAGCATCCAACAGCCGCGGGGAGAGACGAACTGCTTACAGGCCTGCAACAGATTACTTTGGAACCCGCCGAAGTGATAGATCACGTCGCTGCAGTGCGAGCCGGGATGCATCGCCGCCGCCCCATCGTTGGGCGTCATCCCGACCATGATCGGGTATTTTTGCTGAATGGACTTGGTTCCCATGGTGCCCTGCTCGCCCCCGTGGCGGCTCAGACATTGAGAGACATCATTTGTGGAATCCCAATCAGCGTCGAGGTTAAAGAAGTGATCGATGTTCTGCCTGCAGTCAGACATACAAAGCCGGCAACGAATCACGTTAAACGTTCCAGATCACTGACTCAACTCGCACACAACGTGGTTCGCCGAATAGTCCGCCCGGGCGATACGGTTGTCGATGCGACTGCAGGAAATGGCAATGACACTCAGATGCTCGCAACGCTTGTGGGCCCCCAAGGACGTACAATTGCCATCGATATTCAGCCGACGGCAATCACAGCAACTTCGCTGCGTTTACAGAAATCCGGTCTTCACGCAGAGCTGTTTTGCGCAGACCATGCCCCGGAACTCGAACGTCTGAAATCGAGTGGCATAAGTGCGACAGCCGTCATGTTCAATCTTGGATACCTGCCCGGCAGTAACCACTTGATCGTGACTGAGGGTCCCTCCACGCTCGCCGCGATCCGGTCAGCCAGCGATTTGCTGGCTCCCGGCGGTGTCATCACGATCATCGCTTATCGTGGCCACCCCGGAGGCGAGGCAGAAGCAGTCCTTGTTGAACAATGGATCGATCAAATGCCTGGGGAATGCTTCGAAACGTCGAAAATCGAAGGCGATTCGAACAACATCACGTCGCCGGTGCTGTTCCTGATCCGGAAGCGAAACAGCACGAACTCCACAACGAACAATCGCTTTGCGATGCGGGCCGAGCGGACTAACTTGACGCCTACGGGTTCCAGGGTATGCTGACAGTTGCTGCTTCAATACAGGGCTGCCTGAAGTCTGCTTGTGCGGCCGACGCTCCCTGGAGTTACACGTATGATGATTCGACACCGGAAGGTATGGATTGCTGCTGCCATCGCTGTATTTGTCATCGGTGTGGCACTGATTTATCCGTGGCAACCGCGTGATCTGCAAAAAAATCTCTTATTGGTGACGCTTGACACCACCCGTGCTGACCACTTGGGCTGCTACGGATTTGAACGAGCATTAACGCCCGTCGTTGATCAGTTGTCGCGGGAAGGGGTTACGTTCGAGAATGCATTTAGTTCGATGCCGCTGACGCTGCCGTCCCATGCATCAATCCTGACAGGGCGATACCCGCCGGAAAATGGCGTCCATGAAAATGGGAATGCCAGACTGGATGGCAGCATTCCGACACTGACTCGATACCTTCGTCAAGCGGGTTACAGCACGGCCGCATTCATCGCCTCCATGGTGCTTGACTCGAAACACGGCCTTGATCAGGGGTTTGATGTCTACGACGACAACATGGCGGGGGGCCGAGTACATGGTGCCGAGGCCCACCTCATGCGTGACGGAAATCAGGTGGTCGATGCCGGACTTCGATGGCTGCATGGAGTCGAGGGGAAGCCATTTTTCTGCTGGGTGCATCTGTACGATGCGCATGCACCGTTTGAAGGATATGCAGAGCTGTTTGGAGATCGATTCCGTGACAATCCGTATGACGGGGATATTGCGTTTGCGGATGTTCAGGTCGGACGTCTGGTGGATGACCTTAAACAACGCGGGCTTTACGACAATACAATCATCGTCATCGTGGGTGATCACGGTGAGGGGATGGGAGAACACGGTGAGGAAGAACATGGATTTATGCTCTATAACTCAACACTTCGCGTTCCTCTGATCGTGACCGCTCCGGATCTGTGTGTGCCGGGACATCGGATCACGGAATCTGTTTCTGTCGTCGATATTCTGCCCACGATTCTGGAATGCCTGAGGATTCCTGTGACGGATCACGTGGGCGGAGAAAGTGTGGCCGCGGCACTGCGCGGAAGTCCGATGATATCCCACGATTGTTATGCCGAGTCCATCGCCGGATATTCTTCGTTTGGCTGGGCTCCATTGACCGCGATTATGAATGAATCCTGGAAGTACATTGAAACGACCAAAAGCGAGCTTTACGACTTAAAATCAGACCCGGCTGAACTGCAGAACCTTGCAAACACAGATTCCGAATCGCTGGAAAATATGCAGCGAAAACTGGAGGACGTTCACAGCAGGATGATTGAATTCACGGGCGGCCAGTTGGAGCTCTCAGAGTCGGATCGGAGAAAACTGGGATCGATTGGATACGTGTCGGGCGGGACGGGGCCAGTATCGACAGATCCGGCAGTCGTGTTGCCGGACGTGAAGGATATGATGCCGCACTATAACAGCGAAGTGAATGCCAGAAAGCTAATCAGTGCCGGCAGAATTCAGGAAGCGATTGATCTGATGACAAGTGTAAGCCGTGAGGTTCCCATGTTTATTCCGGCGCGACTTACTCTTGGAGCGGCGTACGAAGCGGCAGAGCTTCCGATGGAAGCAGCAGACATTTATG
>JAGQQS010000373.1 GCA_020426105.1 Planctomycetaceae bacterium | reverse complement strand
TACGGGGCAGCTCATCCTTTTTACTGGGCCGCGTTTACGCTCACAGGAAACTGATCATGCAGGCACACTCCCCATGGTTTGTGTCGTCGAAGGATGGAATGTCGAATGAAAGATTGCCGTCAGCGCCGGTAATCACGCCAAACATTAACCGGAGCAGAATGACTACCAGACCTGCTCAAAAACCGAGAGACTTACAATGATCTTTCACAACTCTTTTCCTGTTCAGATTATTCGGACTCTCCGGACCGCCGTAATTCAAGGATCGCATTCCCTTCCGATTGTTTTGCTGGTGATGCTATCCTGTCCATGTCAGGTTTTCGCTCAGAATCAGGGCCTTCTGGCAGAAGCTCAGCAGGCGGACAACACATACTTCAGCTTTTACCAGCAGGGGAAGTATCAGGAAGCAATCAAGTGGGCTCAACGCATGTGTGAGCTTCGGGAACGGGCGTATGGTCCTGATCATCTCCGGGTGGCTAACGGACTCAACAACCTCGGCCAGCTGCATATTCTGGTGGGAGACTATGACGCTGCTGAACAGATTCTCCGACGGGCATTTAAGATTACAGAACGGCAGCGCGGGCTTGACCATCCTGACATCGCTGATCGACGGATGAGCCAGGGAAGGCTGGCTTTTGCCAGAGCCGAGTATGATGAAGCCGAGCGCCAATACCGCCAGGCCATGGAAATCTACGACCGAACACCGGGGGCGCCTCTTTCGAAAAAGGCGTCGGTGCTCAATAACATTGGGACCATTTTGCGGAGTCAGGGCAAATTCGTCGATGCCGAACCTTTGCTGAAACGTGCATTAAGTACCGAGGAACAACTGCACGGTGCCAACTCTATCGAAACATCGGCCGCACGATCCAATCTCGCCAGCGTCTATCTGCTGCTGGGAAACTATGCGGCTGCTGAGCCTTTATATTTGAAGACGCTGGAGATCGAGGAAGCGGCCCTGAGTCCAGATCATCCATCGATGGCGAGCACACTAAGCGATCTGGGATTGTTGTACAGCGAACAGGATCGTTTTGCTGAGTCCGAAGCGAGTTATCAAAGGGCTCTTAAGATCCTGAATAAGGCCTTCGGGCCTGATCATGAACAAACATCAGGCGTGCTCAACAATCTGGGCTCGGTCCTGATCCATCAGGAAAAATATGACGCGGCAGAGCCACTCCTGCGGCGGGCTCTTGAGATTCGGGAAAAAACTCTGGGCGCGGACCATCATTCCACAGCCGTGTCGCGAAACAATGTCGCATGGCTGTGCATGTCGCAGGGACATTACGACGAAGCGCAGCCGCTCTACGAAGAGGCGCTAAACTCCCACATCAAACTGTTCGGGGAAAGTCACCCTGACACCGTCCAATGCTATGACAACCTCGCAACACTTTACGCCGCTCAGGGTGATTCGGCCTCCGCTGCGCAGGCCACAGACCGTGGCCGCCGGGCAATTCGAAGTTATCTGCTGGACACCCTTCCAGATCTTCCGGAAAATGAACAGAACCAGTTTCTGGCTGTCCGTTATCAGGTCGAATTTCGCAGCGCCCTGTCGCTGGGCCTCGCGAATGCAGAAGACGCGTCCATACGTGAGCTTTCAGCGGGTTGGCTGTTGAACGGCAAAGCCGTTGTTCAGGAAGCTCTCGCAACAGGAAAGGCCGCTGCACATGCGGATCCGGCAGCGAAGTCCGGAAACGCGGAAATTCAGGAAACCGGCAACGCAGAATCCGATTCGGGGAATTGGGTGGAGCCGGAAGATGTCCGGCAGGTCCTGCCGCCGGAAAGCGTCTTCATCGATCTCGCGAAATTCAGTGTCCACGATTTCTCTGCATCCGAAGGCCCATCAACCTGGAAGCCGGCTCACTATGTCGCATGGGTCACCCGCAAAAGTGATGAGGTGCCCGCCATCGTCGATTTGGGACGAGCCGCCGAAATTGACCGACTGATAATTCGTGTTCGCGAGTCTCTGCAGAAGACCATTCAACAGATAAGTGCAAGCAGCGAAGAAGCAGTCGCCAACGAACTCAGACAGGATCTGCAAGCGCTTTCTGAGCGGATCTGGCAGCCGCTTGAGCCAGAACTGAAGGATGCCCGACAGATCATCATCAGCCCGGACGGCGATTTGTGGCTGGTTCCCTGGAATGCGCTTGTCACCGGACAGGAATCGGACCAAAAGTTTCTGCTGGAATCGCACACGATTCGTCTGGCGGTGAGCGGTCGTGATCTGGTCAGAACGCCTGGGCATTTCGTGACTCAGGCACCTGTGATTCTGGCCAATCCGAAATTCGATCAGCAATTGGCGGAAAAACGCAGTTCCATTCAGGCCGTGTTCCGCAGCCTGCTGCCCACAGTGAACTCGGCCATTCAGAACATCTCAGCCGGACTCCTCCGTGGGAACGTACCGGCGTTGCCGAATACAGCCATCGAAGCAGCAGCCATTCAACCGAATCTGGAAAGCTACTCCGGGCAGAAAGCTCAGGTCTATCTGGATCGATACGCACTTGAACAGGTGGCGAAAGCCCTGCACAGCCCGCGGATCCTGACCTTTGCCACACATGGCTTTTTCCTGCCTGCCCAGGAAATTCGTGTTGACGACGGGCCGCCATTCGGTGAGACACGATCTGTCCAGCTGGATCAGGACGGCAAGGCCATCGAAAACCCGCTGTTGCGCTGCGGGTTGCTGCTGGCAGGCTGCAACAATCGAGACGCGGTGGTTGCTGATGATGATGGCATCCTGACAGGTCTGGAGATCGTCGATATCGATCTCCAGGGCACCGAACTGGTCGTTCTGAGCGCCTGCGAAACAGGCCTTGGTGAAGTCCGTAACGGCGAAGGTGTCGCGGGTTTGCGGCAGGCATTTCAGCTGGCAGGTGCCCAGGCCGTGGTGTCCACGTTGTGGCAGGTTCCCGACCGGGACAG
>JAGQQS010000372.1:1498-2114 GCA_020426105.1 Planctomycetaceae bacterium | reverse complement strand
CATCGCTTCCGTCGAAAGTGTGGGTGGCGTTGAGGCAAAAGTCCGCGTGGGCACTTCACGCGGGCAGACGTCCGAGTTTGATCGGGTGGTTGTTTGTTGCGGTGCCGAGCTGCTGACATTGTTCCCGGATGAACTGGCGGCATCGGGCTTAAAGCGATGTAAGCTGCAGATGCTGAGCGTTCGCCGAGCTGCAGCGGGCTGGACTCTGGGGCCGCATCTGGCGAGTGGCTTAACATTGCGTCACTATCGCAATTTTGAAATCTGTCCCGCCATCGAATCATTAAAAAGCCGTGTGTCAAAGGAAACACCTGAGCTCGATCGATTCGGCATCCATGTGATGGTCTCTCAGAATAATCATGGCGAAATAATTCTTGGTGACTCACATGAGTATGACACCGATATTGAACCTTTCGACAAGCTGCTGATCGATGATCTGATGTTGCGCGAACTTCAGCAGGTTTTTCGGCTGCCTGAATGGACAATCAGCGAACGCTGGCACGGGATTTATACAAAACTTCCGGACCGCCCCGTGTTTCAAGCAACTCCAGTACCACACGTTCACCTCTGTACCGGGACCAGCGGAGCCGGCATGACGATGGCCTTTGGTCTGGCGGAA
>JAGQQS010000372.1:0-1462 GCA_020426105.1 Planctomycetaceae bacterium | reverse complement strand
GAGCGGCTGGGCGTCAGCCCTCCGTGTGTGCCCACCGTGTGTGCCACACACACACCATCCACCACAAGTTTCAAAACACACACGGACTGCCATGCCGGATCGTCATTTGCAGCACATGGCACGTTCCTCAGCGTGAAATCGTCGCCAGGCGAGTCAGCAACATCGCTGCCCCGGCAATCACCAGAGGGGCCAGCGCAGCGAGGACTGACAGACTCATCAGCGCTTCGGTACGACCGTAGTGCATTTCGTTGTACAGTCGCGTGACTACAGGTTCCAGCTGCACAGGGCGGAGCATCGAGGCAACGGTGACGTCCCAGAAGCAACGGTGACTGATCACAAGTCCGCCGAGCAGCCAGCGACCGCTGGTCAGTCGCCAGCGAATGGCCCCCGTTTTTCGGCGGATTCGTGAGTGATCTGAAATGGCCAGAAGCCGGGCCGAATAGACAGCGGCCGGGTCAGAAACGCGCAGTAGCAACATAACGACGACCACCGCAAAAGGCAGCACGGCCAGCGTCTGCCCCAGCAACATCGGCAGCCAGGTGTCATACAGGATTCGCAACAAAGGCAACTGAAATATGGTCAGCAAACCGAGGCTGAGGACCAGGGATCCCATCAGGCCCGGCAGCAACAGGCTCAGCCACAACAAGCGTACGAACAACGAAACAGCCGTATTCCGGACGGCCAGACAGAGGCGGACAGCGATACCCATCGACAGGATCGTCGCCCCCGCAGCAAAACCTGCCGATGTCAGGACCTGAACGAATGATTGTTCTGGCCGTGCATGTTCCAGCATCCGGATGCCGCCACGCACGATCGGCAGGGCGTTGTTAATGAGAGGCCACAATAAGAACAGGGCAATTCCCGGTGTCAGCAACGCGGCGAATCTCGCAGATTCACGGACTGACCTGCGAGCACGTCGTACGTGGTCGAGGCCCGGACTTTGATCCGCCACTGTTTGTGCCAGCCGCAACACACACAGCGCCGGACACAGCAGCAGCAGTTCACAAACCAACGGAGCAATAATCAATCGCATGGAGTCCAGCAGAGGCAGTCGCGCCGCATGTGCATCAAACAGCCATACGGACCAGGAAACCGGATGACGGTCGATTTGCATCAAAGCGGCCGACTCAAATTCCTGAAATGTGAACAAGGCCATGACGCTCCATGCGACGAGCGGTGCCTGCCACGCGCTGCTGATTTTCAGGCGCAGCCAGCCGGTCCACCAGGTCGCCGATGGGCGGGCTGTACGCAGCAGGTTCCATGCATGCAGCGATTCGTTTACGGCATGTCTCGACGGCAGCAACACCGATAATGCGACTCCGATGGCGATGCTGCGGGAACACATCAACAAACCATAGAGCACTTCCGTACCGATCGCTGCAGTCAGCGGGCTTGTGCCCGACGTCAGTTGTGTTGCTGTCAGACGATAATTGAATCCAATCAACAGTTCCGGAATAAAGAA
>JAGQQS010000371.1 GCA_020426105.1 Planctomycetaceae bacterium | reverse complement strand
TGCAGACGCAGTATTCTGTTTTATTATCGTCGTGGATCAGGTAGATTACAGAGATGGCGCTGGTGAACAACCGGCGTATTCGAAGTCCACGTCCTGGATTTTCCGGAGTTGGTGATGTCGGTACAGCGATGCCCCGGTCCTGTGCACCGTCGTGAATTTCTGCAGCTCGGCTCGCTGGCTCTGGGCGGTCTCTCACTGTCCGAAGTCCTGGCCCAGCGTGGGGCGAACAGGGCAGCGGCGGGTGAAACATCGGTGATCCTGCTGTATTGTCATGGTGGACCGTCGCAACTGGAAACGTATGATCTGAAGCCGGATGCTCCTCAGGAATATCGCAGCGTCTTCGCACCGATCTCCACCAGTGTGCCTGGCATGGAGATCTGTGAATTGTTTCCACTGCAGGCAAAGATCGCTGACAGATTTTCACTCGTGCGTTCGCTGCACCACGAGATGAGCAGTCACAGCGACGGAGGCATCGAAGTCCTTACCGGAAAAACACCGGTGAAGCCCGATCCGACATCCACGTCAAAAAGCGATCATCCGGATCTGGGATCGGTCGCCAGTCGCATTCGTGGCATGAACACGCGCGCGATTCCTCCGTATGTCGCAATCCCCAACAGGCTGTACATGACATTACCTCAGTATGTAGGTTCGCATCATGCCGCATTTGAAGTCGGTGATCCTTCCGGCAGTAGTTACCGGCCTCCGCAGTTGAACGTGGTTGCCGGCAGGAATGACAACGCACTCGAAGACCGAAGATCGCTGCTCAATCAGCTGGACACGTATCGACGAAGCGCTGACCAGCACGGTGCGTTGATGGCCAGTGACAGATTTCGAGAACTTGCGTTTCAGATGCTCACCAGCCCGGAAACGGCTGCTGCATTCGATCTGACGACAGAAGATCCAAAGTTGCGCGATCGTTACGGTAGAAACATCTGGGGCCAGGGCTGCCTGCTGGCCCGACGCCTGGCAGAAGCCGGATCGGCAGTGATTTCGCTGTACGTGGATACCCCGAAGTCCGGCAACGAATTCACAAACTGGGACGACCATGTGATGAATGCCGGACGGCCCGGACATTTCGGCGGCTACATGCGCACGCGCCTGCCCTACCTTGATCAATCACTATCGGCGTTGATTGAAGACATCTTTGATCGGGGACTTGATCGTCGGATTATGGTCGTCGTGATGGGAGAATTCGGTCGCACTCCGCGTCTGAGTCACAACAGTCAGGGAACCGGCCGCGACCACTGGCCGCAAGCGTACACGGCACTGGTCTCGGGCGGCGGCCTGAGAATGGGCCAGGTGGTTGGTGCCACGAGTTCGAAAGCGGAGTATCCAACCGAACGCCCCTACACACCCAAAGATATGCTCGCCACGATCTATCGACACCTGGGAATCGATCGAACACAGTCATTTTCGGACTACAATGGGCGGCCGATTCCGATTCTGAACGAAGGCGAGCCAATTCGCGAACTGATCTGAAAAATCTCGGGGTTCTGAGCGAAGAAGATCACGGCGATGATCGCATCGTCACAATGTGCTGCCGTGCGATAAGGCACACTTTCGGCAGTGAGCATAGGGGGCATGTGCCGATTTGCGCGCTGGATGGGTGAACTCCGTCAATATGCATGCGATTCATATCTCTCGGAAATGGCACACAATTCGCCCGGTGAATCTGCCATCGTCGCCATCAAGTGTGGCTGGGTCCACGAACAGGATTCGTGTGGGCAGTTCTTTGCTGGTACCGCGATCATGTAGAATTCGACTTCTGTAATATGCAGATTGTTCCGGTCACTTTATTTTAATGGCATCGTGCGGAGCTATTTATGGTCGGTCAGATGGATACTTTTGGCCTCTCAGACATCGGACTGGTGCGTGAGACAAACGACGATCAGTTCATGATTGCGGACCTTAAGAAATCGGTCATCATCCATCAGACGAGTTTGTCGTACGACGACGAAACGCATCTTCTGGGAGGATCGCAGGCGAAACTCCTGCTGGTTGCGGACGGGATTGGTGGTGGTCCGGCGGGGGATCGGGCGAGTCGCATTGCCGTGCAGGGGATCGTGCAGTACCTGCTGAATACGATGCACTGGCTGTTTCGCCTCAACGATGGTCACGAGGACGCTTTTCTTGATGACATGAAGGGCGCGTTGGCGTTCACTCAGGAGAAACTGCGTCAGCAGGCAGAAGGCACACCGTCACTGCAGCAGATGGGCACGACGATTACGCTGGCCTATATCGTTTGGCCGCAGGTTTACATGGTCCATGTAGGTGACAGTCGAGCCTACGTGTTCAGAAATCAGGATATTATTCATCTCACGCACGATCAGACATATGCTCAGGCGCTGGTCGATGCCGGTCTCATGAATGAGGCGGACGTTTGCCGATCGCCTCTCCGGCATGTTCTGTCCGGACTGGTCGGATGTAATCCGCAGGATCTGACACCGGAAGTCTCTCAGTTCAAGCTGGCACTGCACGACAAATTATTATTGTGCACAGACGGCCTGACGACACACCTTACCGACACGGCGATTCAGGCGTTGCTGATGCCGGATACATCCGCCGAAGAAGCGTGTTATCGGCTGATCAATGCGGCGAATGATGCGGGTGGCCAGGATAACACAACGGTCGTGCTGGCTCATTTTACGGACAAAGCGGCACCGCAATTGAAACTGAAAGAAGAGACCGTGGAAGACGACATCGCGACTCGATCTCCTCATGCGGAGCGACTGCGGGCGGTTGGGATGGAAATCAGCCTGTGAGACCACCGGAAAGCCAAAAAACGACAACAGGCTGGACCGCCGCGTCGCGAGTGCGAGATGTTCGGCACAACCCAAATCTCATCGCTGAGCATGGTCTCTGACCGCAGCAAAATCATTCAACCTCCTGCTGGAAAGCGTACAACATGGCAAAGAAGCGAAGCATCGACTCCGGGAGCGGCAGCCGGAAGGTAAAGGCCGCGGCAGCAAAATCTGTGACAAGAGCCCGGCCGTTGGAATCGCGCGCGCCGGATCAATCAAACGGGCAGCCGAGACAGGTATCTCGCGGAGATATCATCGAGGCCATCACGCCCGGCGGGATTCAGCAGCATACGGTTCAGGATTCTTTATCTGCGGCTCAGGAAGCCAAGATCAATGCGATTATCGACATTATGCGTGCGGTCCCGCCCCACGATACAGATACGCTGAACAAAGTTTTGAATGCAATTCTCCAGGGCACATCGCTCGATGATATTGATGTTTTAAAATCGGCGTTGCTTGAACGATCGCTGGCGGATGATGCTGTGGACCGAAATCAGTCGGACACGATGTTGTCAGCCGACTGGCAGTCCGGTGGCTATCCTTACAAGTATCTGCTGTCGAGGAAGTCGTATGAGAAGCAGAAGTATCGACTGCAGGTCGAATTGTTGAAACTGCAGGCCTGGGTCAGAAAGACGGGACAACGCCTGGTCATCCTGTTTGAAGGTCGCGACGCAGCGGGCAAAGGAGGCGCGATCAAGCGATTCATGGAGCATCTGAATCCCCGCGGCGCCCGCGTCGTTGCGCTGGAAAAGCCCACGGAAGCGGAACGGGGGCAATGGTATTTTCAGCGTTATGTGGAGCACCTGCCGACGCGTGGCGAAATCGTGATGTTCGACCGATCGTGGTATAACCGGGCGGGAGTGGAGTACGTGATGGGATTCTGTTCGAATGAGGAGTACAGCGAGTTCATGCGGCAGGCGCCTGAGTTTGAACGCAATCTTTGCCGCAGTGGAATTCATCTTATCAAGTTCTGGTTTTCCGTCAGCCGCAAGGAGCAGTTGCGCCGTTTCAGCGAGCGTGAGCGACATCCGCTGAAACAGTGGAAACTCTCACCCATTGATACAGCCTCACTGGACAAGTGGGATGCCTACACAAAAGCCAAGGAAGCCATGTTTTTCTATACAGATACAGCGGATGCTCCGTGGTCTGTGGTAAAATCAGACTGCAAGAAACGCGCTCGACTGAATGCGATGCGTTACGTCCTGCACAGGCTGGACTACGATGGCAAAGATCCGCAGCGCATTGGTGCCATGGATCCTCTGCTGGTGGGGCGGGCACAGGTCGTGTTTGAACAGGGAGAACATTACAATCCGCCGGGGATGGCCTGAGGCCTGAGCGGTTTCTATTTGACGAGCAGAATCGGACAATCGCAAATGACCGACACCTTATAGCTAAGCGTTGCCCAGGACTCGGCAGGATGGGCGGGATCGATCCGATGCGACGTCATGACGATTAAATCAACCCGGTGCTGGACGGCGAACTCCGCGATTTCGCGAAGTCTGTCGCCAATCCGGACTTTCACTTCACATCGCAGCTCCGCGTCAATGAAACGCTGTGACATACGCTCCATTTCGGCCTCGGCCCGGCCGCGAATCTGATCGTAAAATGCCGTTGTTTCCTCGTCCGGAATCTCGCCGTCAGAATCGATTGCCTGGACAACATGAATAATGGACACGGCCGCCTTATTCTGCACGGCCAGTTCAAATGCAATGTCTGTTGCCGCGTTGTTCCTCGTCGTCGAATCGACAGGAATCAGGATGTGCTGAAATCGAGGGAGCATGGAAACCTCCTTTTGTTCGATGATCGGTCGGGTAAATTGCGCCGCTGCATTTTACCGGCTCCTGTTTCCCGGCGGCAATTGCGATGCCAAAATCTCCCGACCTAACGGTTGAGATACACGAGGTAGAGTGATCCCAGAATCAGAATAATTACGAGTGCAGCATCGGGCTCAACAATCCACCAGCGTTTTTCTGCCCGGTAGAGCAGGCAGAGGATTGTGGCACACGTTGTGATCACGACGCAGGCCGCGGTGATGGCATGGACATCGGAGACCAGCGACAGCACTGGCTTGTCTGATGCGAAATCAGTCAGTCCGAGGATCAGCATGTTGAATGCGTTGCTCCCCAGAATATTTCCGATCGCCATATCGCTGGCCTTAAGCCGCATGGCGGATAAAGTGGAAATGGCTTCGGGCAGCGACGTCATCAGGGCGACAAACACAGTCCCAAAGAATGTCCGCCCCAGGCCGGTCTGCACGGCAAGTTCATCTGCGGTATGTGCCAGTTTCGGCGCCACAAAGAAGATAACCGCACCGCAGGCGATGAAGCCCGCGATGTTCGCGGACATGCTGAGTCCGCTGCTGTGAGCCTGTGCCACGGCTTCCGGCGGTGCCGCTGCCGCTGAAACGCGCTGGTCCAGATACAACAGTCTGGAACAAATCAGATAGGTGATGATCAGCGCCCAACTGCAGGGGCCGAGACGCAGGAATGTGAATGGAGAATCCAGCAGAATCCCCAGCAATACAATCCCCGTCATCAGACAAGCCACGATGCCGGACAGGGCGTGTCCCGAAGCTAATCGTGAAAACAGCCGCCCCGGTGTTCTGTTAAACAGATCCAGGACCGCGAGGATCAGCAGATTAATCAGCGAACTCCCCAGCACGTCACCCGCGGTTAAGTCCACTGCATCCATGCGAACCGCGTTAAATCCAATCGAGAATTCCGGCAGGCTGGTGGCGCCGGCCAAAAGAATTAATCCCGTGACCGTACGTCCAAGCCCCGTCTGATCCGCGAGACCATCGGCAAACGTCGCGAGAAACATCGCCGCGATCACGATGACAACGGCAAGTCCAAGGAAGAGGAGGGCGAGCGACATATGGGTGTTTCCTGTATTCGATGTCCGAAGTGACTGCATCCAGCATCGTCGTTATAGCGATTGAATGGCGTCAACACGAAGCACATCCCTGAATTCACTGGACGAAAAAACACGACCGCCGGATCAGAATAAATGCGGCTTCTCAGTGTCGGGGACATCCAACAGGCTCTGGAAAAACTGCGACCGGCGAACTAGCATCCGGGCTCATCTCGCAAACTTATTTCCACGCCTGTTGACGAGAGTCCGGTACCATGCCCAAAGTCAAATTTGTCAACGAAAAAATCACCGTCGATGCTGCTGAAGGCGAAGATCTTCGAACAGTGGCCCGCAAGAACGGCGTGCAGTTGTATTCTGGACCGCATAA
>JAGQQS010000370.1 GCA_020426105.1 Planctomycetaceae bacterium | reverse complement strand
GCTTGTAAACCAATGCAACGTTTGAGACGATAAAACACTGAGTTTTCGTGCATTTCACGTCACGGCAATGGGCTCTTTTTTGTGCCTTCTAAGCGGTAGGTCAGTGGTTCGAATCCACTCGGGCGCAATAAACAATCTAGCTTGTTTTTGACGCTATTGACGGAAAACCTGTTTCGCGCGTTACTATCCGAAACCAATGTTTGCAACCAGGCCGCAAGTCCACTGAGGTTTTGTGTACTTCCCCTTATCAATGTGCAATCGCGTTTCGCAGTACAGGTTCAAAGATGTCTGCCTGACGCATAAATCCCAGGTCGTTGGCGTGCGAGCCGTCGGTCGCCCCCTCAGTGTCGTCTCCGTACAGCGCGTCCCCGGGGATATACGACAGCTTCGTCACGCCTTCCTGGAGTAGTGTATTGAAAGACGCCTTCAGCGCCGCGTGATTGGCAGTATGGTGGGCCTGTCGTGCGGGCAGGATCCAGTCATTGGTGTTTCGACGGTCCTCAACCAGCACAATCGGTGTATCCGGCTTTGCAGCTCGTATCTGCCTTACCAGGGGGACGCATTTTGCCTCCACATCGGCAGGCCCCATGTTAGGCAGACAGTCGATGACGTAAATGGCTGCGTCGATCTGAATCAGGAACTCGCCCACAGCCTGATCCATTCGGCCATTCCCCGAAAATCCCAGGTTCACTACCGGCATGTCGAGACGTCTTCCCAGAATAGCGGTATGCACCATCCCAGGCCGACTGGCACACGCCCCATGAGTGATACTGGTCCCATAGAACACGATCGGCTTTTCGCGTGGCGAAAGTCCTTCAAACCTGCAATCGGCAGCAACGCCAATATGCATGAATTCGACCCCGTTGTACAGTGGCAGCCAGGCGGCAAATTCACGTTCGCCGGGAGCCAGTCCACTAATGAATTCCACCTTCATTTCCTGCTCGGCGGGCCTCGTGACCTGCACCCATTTCCACTTTCCATGGTCATCGCGTGCATACAAGTCCACGCCGCTCACGCCCGTGGCTGGCATATGCGGCAGCGCCAGGTTACTCCTGAGCAACTTGTAGTGGACATGAATTGCTGTCGCGTCGGTTTTGAACCGGACCATCATGCCGGCACTGTCGCGGCTTAAAGTCCATACGCTGGGGGTGACGGTCGTCCGAGCGGACATCGGTAGCCGATCAAACCAGCGCTCACGTTCCTGATCCGGAAGAATACGCCCTTCGACACCCCATTGCGTGACGTCATGCCACTGCAGCGCCTCGTCAACGACGGTCTCCTGAGCAGTCACCATGGCAACGGGACAGCTCAACTGAGCGAGGATAAAAATGACGCGTAAGAACCGGCAGTTGTTTTTCATAACCAGAACTTCTAATTCGGAAAATCGATGCGGACTTCATCAAGCATGATGTATCCTTCGGGCAATCGGGAACGCCATATCGGATAATCTCGCTCCGGTCTCAGAAGATGTGGATCACCGTCGATCTGGCCCATCGGAACAACATCGAGCGGTGTGAGTACAATCAGAATATCGGCATTGGCATCTCCAAGCACTGTCCGGAGTGGTGTAGTACCATAATAGTCAGTCCGGTCATGTCGACTGCCGAGACAGGTCCACTGCGTTTCATCAGGCACGCACGTGACAGTCTGCAGCGACCAGTCAGGCGTGACGTCGAAGGCCTGCCCGGTCAGGAGCCAGCCCGAGCAGATGCCGTGATGGACTCCCTGACACAACAAGTGCATTTTGGCGCCACGCGTCAGGAGTTCTCCCTTGAGCCGCAAGGTGACGCGGGCATGTGTAAAATCAGTTCCAAACCCACCGGCAATATATCGATTTGGTCCGGCGACTTCCCTGTGGTGTTCACCAGCAGATCCGGCTGTGAACAGCATGTACAACAGGTGCATGTAGCCAGCGCCCGGCGGCGCATGATTATAGTCGATCCACCACGGACTTCGCGAGATCACGCTGCCCGAGCTGAATTCCAGAGGTTTCGGCCCCTGAGAGTTGCTGATCCAGCCAAACCAGCCTCCTGTGTCATTGTCAAAAGTCTCGACGTACGTTCTCATGTCCCTGACGCCTGTTTATCGATTTGCATTTCGCAGCTGCTGGCAACGTCGATAATGACTCAATTTTGATCCTCGAGCCTGTTACCCGTCCATCCCGCGGGATCATCTCACTTGTTGCTGGCGCCTGCAAGGATACACCCAGGGACACGCAGGAAACGGCACTATTTCAGAGTATCCAACATGGACGTGAAGTATCAATGGCGGAAAGAACCGGGCGTGAGATTGCAGGGGACGAGGGCGCTTGATCGCTCCAAGCTGCAGGCTCCCTGTATTGTTGCTGTTCCGAGCGGCGGATTTCGGCTCTTCTACACTGCCGTCGGGCCGGCAAAACCATTTTCCACATGCCAGGGTTATATCCTGAGCGCGATCTCACGGGACGGACTGAAATTTATTCCCGAACCAGCAATCCGGCTTGCTCCTCAGCCGAATGTGCAGCATATGTCGCTGCGATTGATCGCGCCATCAGTATCGCGGTCGCTGGATGGGTGGTGGCGCATGTATTTCGAAGCGCGAGGACCAGCGTATCAGCCCACCGTTATCTGCAGCGCCGTTTCCTTCGACATGCTTCACTGGGAGTTCGAAGAGGGCATTCGTCTCCGGAATTCCGGTGGCGTGGGTGGGCCGCGATATCTGCAGCTGCCGAACGGTCGTGGCCGCCTTTATTGTTTCACATCACAGTTCGACTCCGGAGGAGTTGAAAACGGCCGGAGGATTTCTTCGAGTGTCATCAGCGCCGTCACGGCTGACGGGCTGACATTTGAAATTGAACCTGGGTATCGTCTGCGAGACAGGGAATCGGACTACGATTCAGCGGGCATCACTGCCGCAGAAGTTATCCCTCCGGATTTTGCAGGGGACTTTTGGACAATGTTCTATTCAGCGTGGCAGGATGCACCGCCCGGGAGCCACGTACCGTTGCATCCAAGTCAGGACGCCAATGCCGTATTCAGTGGTCGGAGTGCTGATTTTGCGGCGGAGTCGATTGCTGCTGACATCGCGGGATATCGTTCGCGAATCTTCGTGGCTCGTTCGACCGACGGGCTGACATGGCAAAGAGGGCAGTGTGTCATTGAAGGACCGGGCTATTGCGACGAGGCTCCGGATGCCGTGCATGCAGAAGATATGTCGCTGGTCGAAATCTCACCGGGTAAGTTTCGGATGTATTATGCCGCCTGTGACAAAACTGGAAATTGGCG
>JAGQQS010000369.1 GCA_020426105.1 Planctomycetaceae bacterium | reverse complement strand
CCGCGAAAATCGTACAACAGCCAGCCATCGAAATTGAATTCACGAAGTGCCGACTGAATTTCAGTGAGTTCGAACATCCTGCCTGCTTCCCGACGAATAGCTTCTGAATCGCGCCGTGCCTGGAGGCGGTGTTCATCTGAAAAACCGAAGATCGCCGCACTCTCGCACATCCAGATTCGGGGCCCTAACGGATTCCCCCGCTTCGCGGACTAATTCTCTGGATTCACGTCGTTTACAACAGCATCCGTTCTTTTGTCCAGCGGATCCTCATTGAAGGTACGAATTCATCCAAATAAATTCTGATTCCACACGCCTGATTTGTGACGGAGTGGCCGATTTGACGTGTTTCAGCAGTTTTTGCCTCACAAAATCTGTGTTGTCGTATTTTTGCCGAATTGCTAGATTCCCGTTCCAGATCTGGGTTATTGGAACTTCCGACCGCGCAGGGATTGGGCGGTTCCTTAATTTTCCACCACGGATGGTGAAGTCTATGACAACTGAATGTTCCAGCACAGCGGATGCAATTACCGGCGTGCTGATGGCTGGCGATGCTGTAGTGAACCTGTCGCAACAGCCGCTGAACGCGATCGCAGGCACCCTGTTTGTGTCGTCCGTTAAGAATCAGCTTTCGGTCGGCAGAACACCAGCCACGGTGCAGTGGCAACCAGGCATGGCTGATGCCCTCAGTAAGCTCTGCGGCGATCCTGTGGAGCGTTTTGTCGTGGTGTCGGAAGAGAATTGCAGTGATGCGGCGGTCTTGATTCGCGAACTTGGCCATTTCCAACTGCCCTGTCTGCATTGCACCCTGATGAACACGTGTGACGAAGATTCATTCATGGATGCAGAGGATACCGAAGCAGTTACGGAGCGGCTCCGGCAACTGGGATACATTTGACGACGGACCGACCAGAAGACCGTGAGCAGATCGGGTCGGTCGAATCGAGAAATAAATACGTGAGATTTCAGTGCTGAAGTCTCGAGTGAAATGCGGATCGCGGAGCGGAGGCCGAGATCATGAACCTGTTCTTACTTGGAATCGATGGTTTGCCACGCTGGATGTGGCAGCAGTTTGCCGATTCCGGTGTGATGCCCAACAGTCAGCAACTGCTGAATTCCGGTACGCTCGTCCCGATGAAGTCTGCTTTGCCGGAAGTTTCGTCTGCCGCGTGGGCCTCAATTGTCACTGGGGAAAACTCCGGTGGGCACAATGTCTATGGCTTTACCGACCTGATGGACGGCAGCTACACCCTGGGCTTTACCTCGTCCCGTACCTTTCGATCAAAACCATTCTGGGCTCGTGAAGGAGCCGGTCGGAATTTAATCATCAATGTGCCGCAGACCTATCCGGCACTGTCAATGCCGGGGATGCTGGTGTCGGGCTTCGTGGCACTGGATCTCAAACGCGCCGTCCATCCACCGGAAGAACTTGCCTGGCTGGAAAGTATTTCGTACGCCGTTGATGCCGACATGTCGCTGGTTGAAAAGGGAAAGCAGAAATTTGTTGAGGAGCTGCATCGCGTCATGGCGGCCCGGTGCCGGGCATTGCATCATCACTGGGACCGGGAACCATGGCAGAATATTATGTTCGTGCTGACTGGCACGGATCGGCTGAATCACTATCTGTGGGAAGATTACGAAGACACCACATCGCCATTCCATCAGACTTTTCTTGATTACTACCATGAAGTCGATCGACAGATTGGATGTATCCTGAATCGGCTCGACGACAACGTCACAATTGCTGCTGTTTCCGATCACGGATTTGCGCGGCAGCGGATGAGCGTCAATCTGAACTGCCTTCTGGCCGAACATGGATATCTTGCGCTCAGAGAGTCGCAGCGTCCCTCATATATCGACATGCTGCCGGAAACGAAAGCATTCGCGATGGATCCCGGGCGAATCTATCTCCACCGGCAAGGACGATATCCGGGGGGCACGGTGTCAGCCGATGAGGCTGAAAACCTAATGCAGCAGCTGACGGCGTTTTTCAAAGACGCGACCGTCAATGGCCAGCCGATCGCCAGTGAAGTCATTCGAGGCAAAGAGGCGTACGATGGCCCGTTTGCTCACCGGGCGCCGGATCTGATCGTGATGGCTGCTGCAGACATCGCACTCTCAGGTCGCATGAATCTTTCAGAACTGATCGAATCCACACCGATTAACGGCAAGCATACATATGAAGAATCATCATTTTTTGTTCGAGGCGAGGGTCTGGGAAAAATCCCGGAAGAAATGAAAGTAGAAAATGTGCTCGACGTAGTACTGCCACGGCAGTCGCAGTTGGCGCGCCGGGCGGCGTAAGCCTTCGTGCAGATCCGCAGTGGAAAAAGCGGAGCTGCCTGTTCGTTATGTCGCAGGGTGCGTGAAGCGGAACGCGACGCACCATCTCAGGAAGCATCAAAACACGTGTGTTCTGCCGGAGCGGCGCACACCCTGCTTGAATCATTAATTATCCGGCAAATCGCCAGGTATCGCTGCGTGATCGCAAGGTATCGCTGAGTGTATGGAAATGGATTTCCAAATATGACCGAATCATCCTGCCACAATGCCAATCATACCTGCTGGAGCTGTCCGGCAGTGGAATTCAAAGGGCATGTCGATTTTCGCGCGTGCGGTCAGGCTGCGTTCCGAAAAGCCGCACAGGGTCAATTAGTGGTCGAATGCAAACGCCGCCCTGAGATCGGTTACTTCGATCCGATGTCGATTACATTTGAATCATGTTCCGAATGGAAAAAAACAGATAACGGATATCTGCTCGACGGCATGCGGGTCATGATCCTCGGGATGGACGGATACCTGGGATGGCCCCTGGCGCTGAAGCTCGCGAAGCTGGGGTGCAAAGTCTACGGCATCGACAACATGCTGCGGCGGCAACTGGTGGAGGAACGCGGAGCACAATCAGTCACGCCGATTCAAACAATGGAAGATCGAATCAAAGCTGCAAATGAGCAGCTTGGGGTGCAGATTGACTTCCGGGAAATTGATCTGATGGATCGTGAGGCACTCTTTGCCTATATCAAAGAGGTGCAGCCGGAATCCATCGTGCAGTTTGCTGAGATTCCCAGCGCTCCTTACAGCATGGCATCCGTCGAAAAAGCGGTCAACACGATTCAGAATAATGTCGTCGGGACGCTGGGCCTGTTGTTTGGGGTTCGAGACCACGCACCGGATGCGTCGATTATTAAACTGGGCACGATGGGAGAATACGGAAGCCCTCTCACAGGTCGTCCGCTGTTCGAAGGATTATTTCCCGGCGATGCGGTCCTGCAGTATCAGGGCCAGGAATGGAGCCTTGGCGGCGAGATCACTCCCCGGGATCCTGTCAGCTTTTACCATGTGAGCAAGGTGCAGGGCACGTACAGTGTTTACGAGGCGTGCAAATACTGGTGGCTCCGCAGCTATGATGTGATGCAGGGAGTGATCTACGGAAATTATTCCGAGGAACTTACAGTTCATGCCGATCTCAATACGCGATTCGATATCGACGAATGGTGGGGCACTGTTGTCAATCGTTTCGTGGCACAAGCGATCATCGGAATGCCGCTCACGATTTATGGGAGTGGCAATCAGAAGCGAGGATACATCACCCTTCGCGATGCCATGCAGTGTATTACGCGACTGATCGCGGCACCGCCCGAGCCCGGGCAATACGATGTTGTAAATCAGGTCACTGATGTATTCAGTGTGATGCAGATTGCCAAAATGGTGGCTGCGATCGGAGTGGAGTTCGGTCTGGATGTGGAAGTCCAGCGAATTGAAAACCCGCGCGTCGAGGCAGAAGAACATCCCTATGAAGTGATCCACGAAAAGCTCAGCGAGCGGTTTGGTTTTGAGTCGGAATCCACATTTGCCAGTGAAGTACGGCATCTGTTCCGGGTACTAACTCAGCCGGAGGCCAAAGCACGAATCTTGGCCCAGCGCGACACGCTGTTTCCGAAAACAAAATGGTCGGGTGAACATGGCAAACTTGAAGTGCTGGAAACCTGGCGACCCGCTGCTTAAAAAATTAATGGCCCGCCCACTGAACACCCAACCCTGAAAACTGTCTGCTATGGAAATTCGTGACTCAGAATTCGAAGAGATGGTGCTCCAGTCTGACAGGCCCGTGCTGGTCGATTTCTGGGCGTCGTGGTGTCCGCCGTGCAAGATGATGCAGCCGGTCGTCGATAAGCTGGCGGTCAAAGTGGATACATGGGCCGATGTATATTCAGTAAATATCGATCGCTGCCCGAATCTCGCGGGACAATTCGAAATCAGCGGTGTCCCTACGTTCATTTCGTTCGCGGACGGAAAACAAATCGAGCGGAAGACGGGAGCCCTGACCGAAGGCCAGATGCTAAAACTGCTGCAGTCAGCCGAACAGGCCATGGCGAACGTCAGCGAGCTGACAGACGTCACGGCGACGGCGTCCGAGAAGCCCATGATCACAGTTGTGTCAGGACTGCCGCGGTCGGGAACGTCAATGATGATGCGGATGCTCACCGCGGGCGGAATTCCCCCGTTGACAGACGAACTGCGTCCACCAGATCAGGACAACCCCAACGGCTATTATGAGTTCGAGGATGTCAAGAGCATCGAGAACTACAGCACGTGGATCGATCGGGCCACCGGACATTCGGTTAAAATGATCTACCGATTGCTGGAACACCTGCCCTCCGATCGCGAGTATCGCGTCATCTTTATGCGGCGTGACGTTGACGAAATTCTGCAGTCACAGAAAACAATGCTGCAGCGCAACGGCGTAGAGACCGATGTGCCGGACTCAACGATGAAAGCCCTGTTCGAACGTCAGTTGCGGCAGTTCTATGCGTGGCTCCCGTCGCAGACACATCTGAAGCTGATCAACGTCAGCTACAACGAACTGCTCGCGCGCCCCGAAAATGTGATCGCTCAAATCAATCGTCACCTCAACGGGATCCTCAATACGGACGAAATGCTGGCCATCATCGATCCGAAGCTTTATCGGCATCGTGCGGCATAATTCAATGACGACGGCGTTTTGAGTCAAAACATCAAACGCCGGTCATCCTGATCCACGGTCCTGTGAAACCACATCCGAATACCTTCTCCTTCCCACCGGAATCATGTTATGTCATTCTTTTCCAATAAATCGATCCTCGTCACGGGAGGCTGTGGCACCGTCGGCCATGAAATCGTCCGCCAGCTGCTCGAGCATGCTCCGCGCGAGATTCGTGTTGTCGATACAAATGAGTCGGAAATTTTCTTTCTCGAACAGGAACTGCTCGACCATCGCCGCAGTCATCCGCAAAGTAACATATCCAGTCTGTGTCAAATCGGAGACATTCGAGACGCCGACAAACTCAACATGATGTGCGCAGGCGTAGACATTGTGCTGCACACTGCAGCTCTGAAGCATGTGATACTTTGTGAGCGGGCACCATTTGACGCTGTGCAGACCAACATCATGGGTGTCAAAAACGTCATCCAGGCGGCACTCCTGAACGATGTGGAACGCGTGATCTTTACGAGTTCCGACAAAGCCGTAAACCCGACAAACGTGATGGGAACTTCCAAGCTGATGGGCGAACGTTTGATTACGGCGGCCAACAGTCTGAAAATGAATCACCGCACGATCTTCAGTTCCACCAGGTTCGGCAACGTCCTGGGTTCGCGCGGCTCGGTGATTCCGATCTTTGCCCGTCAGATTGAAGCGGGAGGCCCCGTGACCCTGACAGACAGCCGGATGACGCGGTTCATTATGACGCTCGAAGAAAGCTGTCGCCTGGTCCTGTCAGCGGCTGAGAAGGCCCGGGGCGGGGAAGTCTTTGTCACAAAAATGCCGGTCATCCGGATTGCAGATTTGGCACGTGTGATGATCGACGAACTCGCTCCGCAGTATGGTTACGGTGCCGAAGAAATGGGGCTCACAGAAATCGGATCGAAACCTGGTGAAAAGCTGTATGAAGAACTGATGAGTGATGAGGAAACGCGTCGCACGCTGGAGCTGACGGAAATGTTTGCTGTGATGCCCGCCTTCCGCAGCGTGTATCAGGATATTTCATACGACTACGACGATATTATCAATGCCCAGGTGACTGATCCCTATATCAGCTCTCCGGACAATTCAATGAGCCATTCCGAGCTGCGTGAGTATGTTCTGGAGCATCGCCTTCTGGATTCCTACATGAGACGACAGATTTCGACCTCTGTCAGTATTTCGTCGGCCGGAATTCTGCGTCGCGCCGCGTAAGCGGTTCCCTACCACGTACCGAATGAATGTCTGACGGACTACTCTGCCCGATCCGCCTCGGAAATCTCCCTGCCATGCCGACAATTCCTGCACGCAAACCAGTTACGCTGCTGTCGGACGCGTTTGGCGCGATGACCGTTCGCGTTGTGGGGATGGTCTTGCTGTTCGCCTCCACAACTTTAGCGGCCCGGGTCCTTGGACCTGAGGAATATGGCGCATTTAACGCGGCGTTCTCGCTGGCGGTGCTGCTGGCGACCCTTGCTCCGCTCGGAGCTGACCGCATCATGCTGCGGAATCTTTCCACCACCGATTCAACCGAAGTCAACGCCCACGAAACCGCGTTGACGCACCATACGACAGCCGTCGTCGGTATTGCATTGTTTGTGGTATTGATGCTGGGCGTTCTGCTGGGAAACACGGTGGGGATCAGCGATAGCTGGCAGGTGACATTCTTCCTCTCTGCAGTGATGTTTTTTCCCGTCGCGTTAACCTATCTGCGGCAGTGGGTGGCCATTCCGATGCTCGGCACGCGTCAGGCACTGATGCCGGAACAAACGATAATTCCGCTGGGATTCATGGTCATCCTGTGGATTCTGAAAGTTTCAGGCAGCGAGCTGACCGCGTTCTCTGCATCCTGCGCGTATGCGGGAGTAATGCTGGCCTTATGGCTCTGGACAGTGCAGCAGGGCATCCTGGGAAAGATCTATGCGCAGGCGACTCAACAACAACTGACGCTGGCCGCGATCGCCCAGCGCGTGCGTGAAGGGTTGCCATTTACCGGCGTCGCGCTGGGCACAGCAATGCTCAACAGAAGTCTGCCGCTCGTTGTGGTCGCCACGTGTGGTTTCTCCGCTGCCGCCCAGTTCTCGATCGCTCACAGCTTTGCCAACCTCGCCGGAATTCCACTGGGCATCCTCAACCTCTGCATTCTGCCACGCTGTACCACACTTGTGCGGAACTCATCACTCCATGAAGCCAGTCGGCTGGTGGGCTCCACAGCGGGTTTGGCACTGCTGATGTCAGCGGGAATCGGAATCACAACCTGCATTCTGTCGCCCGTGGCCATCGAACTGCTGGGAGCTTCTTATTCTCAGATTTCACTGATCCTGTGGCTGCTGGTGATTGCCGCAGTATGCGATGCAATTCCCGGACCATCGATCGCATTGCTGCAGGCGATGCATCTGGAAGGACTCTGGTCACGCATCGTTCTGACGTTTGTACCGCTGCAGCTCGCGACTGTCTGGTTCGCCAGTCATCTGGGAGGACTCACGGGAGCGGCCATCGGGTATCTGGTGACGCGCGCGATCTACAATCTGCTGATCGTGGGGGCGGTGTACTACATGCGGGGCATTCTGATTGTACCACGTTTCTCTCTCAGCTGGATTTCCGAGCCTCTCATCCCTCAGCGGCCTCCTGAGCCCGAACCCACACACTAGTTTACAGCGATCCTGAGTCAATTTGAGTTGAAGTATGTCCACAACAATCGCTGCAGTCCTCGCAGCCCTGATCACAACGGGGCTGACTTCCGCCGTGTCGCACGAATTTACCATCGTTGGCGGCAGCATGGCGGCAGTCCTGTTTGCCGTGTCAACCGTAGTCCAGCGCAACGTGACGGTTTACACGACGTTTCTGTTCGGAGCGATCTGCATGGTCATGATCGCGCTCGTCTCTTCAGAAGTGAACACGGCCCCGATTACGAATACCGTGCATGTTGTTTCCATGTACGTCGCGTTGATTAGCCTCGCATTTTCGTCGCCGGATCGGTCAACCTTCTGCCCTCAGTTCATCATGCTGACCAATCTGATCGTTACGACATCTGTACTGTATCAGGGACTCAATGGCGAGCTGCTGAAGGCTTGGCAGATCTCAAACCCTGCCGGCGGACCTAATATTATGGCAGCGCACATTAATATGACGCTGCCCCTGGTTCTTGTGTTGATTCACGAAGCAACCGGTCTGAAGAAGATGGCACTTGTTGTACTGAGCTGCCTGAATTGTTTTGCCGTCGTTCTGATCATGTCGCGGAATGGAATCGGCACGATGCTCATCATTCTCACGTTGTATGTCCTCTTTAATCACAAACGCATGGCCGTCGTGGTCAGTAGTACGATTATCGGAATCTGCATGTCACTGGACAGCGTCATGCAACTTCCGTTTGTGCACAATCTTCTGCTCAGAATGCGGTTTGTCGGCTACAACGCCACCGCGCCGCGGACGCTGATCTGGCGTGTCGCATGGGATCATATCAGTACGCATCAGCTGCTGGGCGTTGGGCCGGGAGGCCCCAAGAGGGCTTTGGCCGTCATTGATACCTATCACTGCCACAACAATTTCGTTCAGGTCGCACTGGAAACAGGAATTCCGTCGTTTGCGATTTTTTCGCTGCTCGTCATATTATTGCTGCTGATGCCGGCACGGGCTGTGCTGCGAGGTCGATCATGCTTTGTATTCACCCTCCCCATTCTTGCCTATCTGTCCTACTCATGGACGGAAATGCCTTTGACCTTTCCGGGAACTACCCTGCTGCTCGCCGCGTGTGTCCATGAAGCACGGCTGGCGGTTCAGAGGCGGGATGAACCATTACCCGCACTGAAATATCCTCACCTGTCTTCGCCTCCCAAACGCATCGCGGCCGCCGCCTGACAGTTTGATCTTGTCGTGTTTTTTGACATTCGCCAATATTCTCTCGCCTGCTCAACCCCGGTGATCACGCAACGGACGCGTGGTGCACTCCCTGCAGGACAATTAAGCATGGAAGGAACAAAGATGTCCAGTTTGCTGGCACCTCGCACGGCCCTGCCTCCGAATGAAGTTCTGGGTTCGATCCTGACGTCGCGCAGCGTCGTCCATGCAGACGGCACGGCTGCTCAGCTTCACTCGGAGACTTCCGGAGAAGAATGTGCCGCGATGTATCAGTTTCTCCGGGAGAATCCTCCGGATTGCGCCATTGAAATCGGGATGGCTTATGGCGTTTCGTCACTGGCCATCCTGACGGCGCTGGAGGAGAATAAACGGGGTGAGCTGATTTCGATCGATCCTTATCCACCCGGCTTTGATCATATCCGGCAGTCTGCGCTGCTGGCGATCGACAAGGCGCAGCTTGCTCATCGCCACAGGCATGTGCATGCCGAGAGTGAGCTGGCATTACCACGTCTGATCAGTGAAGGCATTCGACCAGACTTTGTCTACATTGACGGACATCATGGATTCGACCATGCGTTTGTCGATTTTTTCTTTGCAGACAGGATGATCCCGGTCGGCGGCACGATCGCTTTCGATGACTCGCAGTGGCGGTCAGTGCACCGCGTCATTCGTTATCTGGTAAAGCATCGTCATTATGAAGAAATAAATGTAGGCCTGCAGAAGAGTTTTGCGTCAGCCAATATCGTCAACCATGCCTACAAGCGCATTCAAAACCGATTCGGCCCGAGTCGGTACTTTCGCAAGACCGATGACTGGAAACCACCATCAAACTTTTATCGCAACTTCTGAATAGCTGTGCGTGGCCGCATTCAGACCGAAAATCCCCCCTGATGTTTGTGTGCTGATGTTTGTGTGTCAGGCAGCGAGCTTCGCTGTTAGTTCCCGATGCGAAACAATCCGGAGATGATCACGTCTCCTCAAAGCAGACATGTGTCTCACTGCAGAAAGAAAACCTCGATGTCCTCAAATGCCGTGTTGAAGCAGGCTGCTTCGCGTGCGATGTCGCCCGGGGTGTCAGCTCCGCGATCGGTCGCAGAAGCACTTCCCATCTGTCCCGCATGCGGCGCACCGGAAAACAGGGCGACACAACTGCGAGTCTTCTCAGCGCGTGGAGAGTCAACATGGGGAAAGTGCAACGACTGTGCCGCGTATTACCTGATCGGCGATTACGACTGTGCGGCCGAGGCGGCCCATACAGTCCACATGCCATGGGGACAACTTCAGGCGGGTGTCGAGCTGAATGATTTTAAGAAGCGCATGTATGACGCCGCGCTGGCCGGTATTAAAATGCATGCTCCTGCTGCGAAAACAATCCTCGACGTTGGCTGCTCATTCGGAGGCTTTCTGCTGGAGGCCCGTAAACGCGGATATGATGGCATGGGCGTCGATATCGTGCCGGAGGCCGTCGCCTATGTGAAACAACACGGATTTGATGCCGAAGAGTGCGAATCCATGTCTCAGTGCCGTCTGGCGTCTGAAGCAAATCCCGTCGATGTCCTCACCGTTCTGGACGCCCACATTTACTGGCCCAATCAGCCCGCGGAACTTGCAGCCGCCTGGAAACTCATCAAGCCCGGAGGACTCCTGGTGATGCGTGTGATTACAAAATCTCATTTCGTCGCAATCGGTCGAGCACTGCAGCCCGTGGCCCCCGGCTTCAGCCGCAGATTTATCCGTCGTTCGGTGATTGATCATCGCTTCTGCATGCCATTGAGGAGTTTGTTAAAGACCATCTCCGCCTGTGGTTTCCAGGTCGAGAGTGTCGTACCGCGCGATGCACAGCACAGTGATCGATCATCCGCGGCAGTACGGATGTTGTTTGCGATCGGCGATCTGTCATGGAAAATGCTGGGCTGCCATCTGGCCCCGGGAGCTATGATTTACGCCAGGAAGCCGGTTGAATGATTCCGCGACATCGCCCGCCATTTGGTATCTTCGGTCTTGCCAAAGCGCTGTTGCCGGGTTCTGATCCGTGCTGTGTCGCACAGCTCGAACAGGCCTATGCGGAAGCACTCTGTGTGCCGCATGCTGTCTGGTTGCCGTCCGCACGTTATGGTATCTGTCATACTCTGGCCCTGGGACTCTCTCCACAGGATCAGGTTTATTGCCCGGCATTCACGTGTGGCGTCGTGCACCAGGCAATTCGTTACTCCACGCACGCGCTCACCTACGTGGACACCAATCCCGACGACTTCTTAATGGACCGGCAGTTTCTGAACCGTCCGGTTCGCATGGTTCATCAATCACAACAGTCTGCGACACAACACAGCACCGGAAACACTCCTGCATACGGCGCCGTGCTGTCAGAAGTGTTTGGTTACCGCTATCGTGCGCCGGAAAAGCACCCGTTTCTGCGTGATGCCCGACTGCGGATTTTCGATATGGCGATGTGCATTTCGACGGTGGAGGATATGCAGCGACTGACCGCCAGCGATGTGGCATTGATCAGCTTCGGCCTCGGAAAATCGCTCTACGCGGGATGGGGTGGTATGGCATTTACCCGAGACCCTCAAATGGCCGCCGCGCTGCGAACAAAGCGGGATCAGGACCTGCGTCTGGATGCTGGTGTCGTGCAGCTGCGACAGGTTACCGCCGTCTGCCTTCGAACGCTTGCTCATTCGGCGTGGTTGTATAAGTTCTGTCGTCAGGCGGCGGAGCGTCGTTCATCCGCGTCTGCCGCCCGCCTTGCCTCGCAAGGTCAGGCAACTAACCAGCAGGCGGCAGAATGGTCGCGCGGTCCGACCGGCTTTCATCTGAAGCTCGCCGGTCAGAACCTGCGGCGATCGGTTGTTTTCCGTCAGGAACGCGTTGAGTGCAGCAGGATTTATCGATCTGAACTTTCACAGCTCGCCGATACTGGCACGGAACTGGAAACGCCCTGGCTGACATTCCTCCCCGACAATGCAGATGCGATGAGTCATTTTTGCATACGTGTGTCCCCATCGGTTCGCGATTCCCTGCGAGAGTATCTCTGGAACAAAGGATTCGACACGGCGACCTTGTTCCCGTTCCCGAAAGAGGCCGACGCCGCACACCTGCGCAACACTTGGCAGTTGACTCAGCAGATTATCGGTCTGCCATTGTCGGGTAATTTGAGCCGTCAACGAGTTCATCGACTGTGCTCCGCAATCAAAGACTTTGCGGCGACTCGATCTGCCGAATGGCAGGTGGCCGAGCCGCGGGCTCAACACAAACGGCCGGTCGCAGCCTGATTAAGACTTGAGAGAACCATGGCGGAACCACCCTTCATATCCGTGCTGATACCCTGCTATAACGAAAAAAAATACATTCCGGCGCTGATTGAGAATCTGCGGGGCCAGAACTATCCGGCAAACAGGTCGGAAATTATTTTTGCCGATGGCATGAGTACCGACGGGACAAAAGAACTCCTTGAAGAATACGCGAAAGAATCACCGCAAATCGCGGTGATCGATAATCCCGATCGCTACGTGCCAACAGGATTGAACGCCGCATTGCGGGCCAG
>JAGQQS010000368.1 GCA_020426105.1 Planctomycetaceae bacterium | reverse complement strand
CCGAGTTGCGGTGGTTTGCTTTTCACACTTTACAGCGTCGCTCGCCGCAACCGGGTGATCGCAGTCGTTCTGCTCTATCAGAGAAACCTTCTGTGATTGACAATTCACAAGGCCTCGAAACGACCTATCGCTTCGCCACATTCGCGGCCAAGGGAACCATTACTCTTCAATCAGACGTTGTACACATCAAGACTCGAACCCATCTTGGATGGTGGGAGCAAACCATTCCGCTAGCCGATCTAACCCCGACATATGGAAAATTGACGGTCACTCCCCAGTTGTTTTTCTGGGCCTGCTTCTTTGCGGTTGCCTGCATCTGGGGCGGCATCTACGGGTTACTCTGGGGAACCGGCACTCGTCCGCACGTCACACAGAGCGTACTTCTGGCGGTAGCGGGAGTCGCTGCTGGTTGGTATCTGATTCGTCATAGATCATCTGAATGGATTGTATTCAACTTGCACCACGCAGGCGCTCGTGTATCGTACACCCGGCAAGGACCAGATAGTGCAAACTGTGAGCAGTTTACAAATGATCTAGTAAACGCGATCCAGCGCGCACGGGGAGCAGAATCGGGTAAGGGACATCATCGCTGATGGCCCTCCCCACACCACCGGAAATGCGGGTCCGCATCCGGCGGTTCAACGAAGGTGGGCCAGTGATGCCCAGAGAGTTTTGAGGCTGAGTACCGCCGTCGTTACGTCTTTCATTACAGAATACCAATTCCCCTCAGCGGCACGGAAGATGGCGACATACAAATCTGAAATGCTGAGCTTTGGATACACTGCAACCCTCCACATCAGACATCCACCCCAATCCCTCGCGAGTTTAACGGAGCGACTTGGCCTTGCGCCGAGTCAGACCCATAATGCTGGTGACGCACGTACAACGCCGAACGGCATGGTGCTAAACGAGCACTATCCCGAACACTACTGGAGTTGCGATCTGAAGACAGAGGACCAACACGATATCACGGAATTCCTTCGCAAGATCGTTTCGGAATTTGAGCCAAACCGCCAGTTCCTGTGTGCAATTGCCGAGACTGGGGGCGTGGTGTGTGTCTTCATTGGCGTCGGCAATTCACATTGCTGCGCACATCAATTTGATCGGCATTTGCTTTTTGATCTTGCTGCAACAGGTATTGACTTACGCATTGATTTCTACGGGGGCGAATTGCCTCAGCGAGGACTGCATCCTTGCGTGGAAAACAAGGCGTAACACATAGACTTTGAGTTCGCTGGATGAATCAATGAAGATCACCGCCAGCCTTTCAGTAGCGGCCACGATTCTGTCCGTATGCGGATGCTCTTCGGCGGAAAGCCCTATGAACAACACGCAAGATCGAAGCGAGTTGGCCCATATCGAGACCACGCCAACCCAAGGAACTCAGATGTATCCGATACTGAAATACGCTCGAGACCAGAGTTCCGACGTGCTCCTTAAACATAAAGCAACCGACGACGAGAAGCTGTTGTTCAAAAGGATGGATTCGGCAGTGGTTGCCCTAACAGGCGATCCCGACATTGACCGTTGCTATGAGGTGATCATTCCAATCGGCCGGGAGGCTGGACTGGAAGAGGATGACAGCATCGCTTTCTGGACCCGCATGAATTTTTTTTCCGAATTTGAGCCATAGCCCAGCGAACCACTTGATTGGAGCGGAAACGGCGGCGCGGTACACTTCCAAGGTCGGCGCTATTTTGTCGCCATTCCGCTCAATCAGACGTTATGCCAGAGTAAAGACAAGATGACTTCACTGAGGCGCGTAGTCGCATTGACAGCATGCATCTTTGTTGCGGGCTTCGCATTGCACTTGTATTCAGGTAATCCTTACATTAATGGTGTAGTGTACACGATCCAGCGAGAAAATGAACGGAAAGTCTTGCGGGAGTTCTCATGCGATTGTGCCACCAGTCGAAACAAGCTCGTCCAGCAGCAAGTTGCCCCGACGTTTACACAGTTGATCAACAATCTCCCGAAGGTTTCGACAATTCAGGGTCATAGTGGGCCGTTTTCGTTTGAATGGAACCTAGTTGATCCAGATCAGTTCGTGATTGGCAAATCGGGGCAGACCATTGTATTGTTCCGAGATATTGATTTGGGCAATCTTCCTCATTCGGCTACGCCCATTCTTGCTCATATTTCGTCATCGTTCACGAAGAAGAACGACAATTGCGTCCTTATTGCTACCACTGATTGCAATGTTCTGGTCTGTGGGTGGACTGACGCTGAACTGAAAGACTTTCTCGCTGTAAGGTCTCCAGATGCAGCCGGAACATGGCTTCGCAAATAAACGCATCACATTCTGACGAAATGGCATAGCACTAGGCTTTGACTTC
>JAGQQS010000367.1 GCA_020426105.1 Planctomycetaceae bacterium | reverse complement strand
CGAATGCGACGCAGCTCCGGCAGTGCGCGATACGGCGGAACGCTGGGGACAAGGAACGCTGGGAACGCTGGGAAAGCCCGCGTCGGAGACACGGGGCACACTAGCGGCCGTCATCTGGCGCCCGTTGAACTTCAGGGCGGATCAAGCACGACTGGACCGTCTCAGGGGTCCGATGCGGGCGGATTGCGTCCCCAGAATCCAACGTCCTCACCGAGCCCCAGAATGGTAGACCCGTTGATGAACCAGATTCGATTGGGCTCAACAGGGGAACTTTTCCATTTCTGCTTTTGAGCCCACTCGCCAAGCTGCAGCGGTGACAGACTTCCCTGACTGTAGAGGATCGGTTGATCGGGAGCGAGCGCCTGACTGTGGCCGAAATTATTGCGCACGGGCATCGAAAAACCGACTCCGTGTGGAGCATATCCCAGGAGTACACTGCCACTGTGCTCACGTAGCCGGATGTCCGTCGCGTTGAATCCGAATTCCGAAAGATCGAGCAATGAGCCGGGGAAGTGACCGTGCTTACGGCGATAACGTTGCAGGACAATCATCACGCCAGTCGCTCGTTCGGCGTTGAATACTCCACGGAACAGGCGTTCCTGAGGGGATTCATAGCCACCGATGAGCGCGGGATCGGCAATGAAATCAAGTTGGGAATTCGCGGCGCTGGTTTCCAGCCAGCGGTTGACCTTTTCGATCGGAACTTCGTGTTGCTGTCCCGCGCCCGTTGACTGATTCAGGCTGGCAATCAATTGAATTGCGTTCATCATTCGACGGCGTTCCGCCCAGTTGCTGTTAATGATTGCTTCTGGCCACCCATTGGTTCCGCCGCCATAACCGTTCCGATTCTCTTTGATCAATGCATTGTATTTGTCCCACAGGTAGCCCCTGTGATGCAGTAACTGCTGATAAACAACGGCGCGGTTTCTTGTAACGTTCATCCCAGTTGTCCAGAAACTCGATGCCTTGTGGAATTCACTGCCTACTCGAGCCAGTTGTTCTTCAGTCAGGCGATCATCTGCGATCATGCGGTGCAGAACTTCCATTGCGAATAGTTCGCAGACGATGGCCTGCCTCCATTGCAGCCATGACGTTGCTTCCTGCGATAAATAGCGGCTGAGTGTGACTGCCTGTGTGACTCGCGTCAGCGCTTCGTCAAGCTGATTCGCTTCGAATAGTCGCTGTCCTTCGCCCAGCAGAATATGGTTCGTTGCTGCGACAGGAGTCATGGTCCATGGGACGCGATATTTCGGCGGCAAACGGTGGGTCCGCAGATCGGCGGTGAGAATCTGGTCGAGGGCATTCAAAGCGGCTGTCGGCCTGTAATCCGTTGGCAGTCGTGAATCTTGCAGATTCGGCATATCCGACATCGTAAAGCTTGCGGGAGAGTTATGGAAAAATCCCCCCCACGCCTCAGCCCACTTACCTTTGGCGTTTTTTTCTGAATATCCATAGTCGCTGAAGTACGCGGTTATCTCGGCATCGGACATATTCGACAGTTGTGTATTCCCAAAATCTTTTTGGTGAAGAGTCAGTGAGAATCCCACATCAGGTATCTCATAACCTCGCCACAACATTTGCGCTGGCCACATGCAAAAACAGGGGAATACGACCATGACGCTCCGCTGCAGGATGATCTTTGGTGACATGCGGCGATCCATCCATTGCCGTCGAGTCAGAAAGCCAGCCAGCAGGAACAGAAAAATCAGCGGCCATGCGGTCATTGCCAAAGGAAAATCAAACGCGGTCAGATATCCAATCCAGACCCAATAAAAGAGCGTCCCGACGAATCCGCAGGATGCTGCCAGGATCGGCTTACGAATCCACATCGACATCAATTGCGATATCACAAAACTGCCAGACACCAGGGCAGCAACCGGGCCCCAGAGACTGCGGCCTCCCATCTCAGGACGCGCGAAATTCAACGCCATGTTACGCACTATTTCGGTGGCATACACCTGGAGTTGCTTGTCCTTCGCATGGCTGAGGAATTGATAAATGACAAAACGTTCCAGGGCTATGAATGCCGCGACTGTTATCCATAGTGCGAGATACCAGACGACTGATCGAACTGCCCACACCAGAGCCGGAGCAACTCCACGCTGACTCCAGAATAATCCATTCAGTTGCTGCTGATCGTGACGAAATGTGCGCAAGCCACATTCGATGATCACGAAACTGTAGAATAAACCGAGAAAAGGGATCTGTTCATCCGGCAACAACACGTGTGCGAGTAATAACAGTACGGCCACTGCTATGCAGCCTCGCACGAAGGGTACTACAAAACGTAATTCGCGCCACAGCAGAACGCGCATCGTGCGGGATAATGGTGGCGACGCACTGGCCGCCCGAATCAATCGCTTCGACCAGACATCATCGCGGCCCCGCAGGAAATTGTGGATCACCGAGTATGGTTTTGAAAGCCCCGGCACAAACGCGACCGCAGCGGGCTCGCCGCTTCTGAGACCACGATGCCATTGCCGCACTGCCGGATACACGGCCAATGCTGAAAGAGCTGTGACTACTAAAGGAAATGGCGACAAGGGGCCTTCTTCTGTGTTCATCAGCAAAATTGCAAACAGCACCATACAGCCCGCCGACCAGCCCAGCGCAGCGAACACTTTGTGACTGCGCAATGCACAGGCCAGCGTCAGGAGAATAAACGTTGACATCCCCACAGTGGCTCGCAGCCAGTCGATGATGGCTTCATTGTTTCGTCCCCGGTCAATGCGGCTCAGTCCGTTTCCGAATAGTTGCACAAGCATTGCATTAAACGTTGTGGAGATTGCAAGCAGGGTGACCACGCCAATTGCGATGATTGTGAGCTTTCCGGCCAGTAACGTGTATGTCTTCAAAGGAAACATCCGCAGCCACATCGCGGTGCCGTCGTCCTCTTCGCCTGCGAAGGCAACCGCTGCCGCGGCCACTCCAAACGCGACAGTAATCGTCAATCCGATTGTCATCAGATCTTCGAATGGGACATCACCACTCGTGGCGGTCATGATCACGACAGGCAGGATCACCGCAGCGATTAACAGAGACAGCCACAAGCTGCGCTGTGCTCGATATTCTTTCCATACCAGACGATAAAAGGTGGTGTTCATCGGAAAGTTCTCAATGGAAGGGACTCAGTCTTCAGGCAATCACTATGGATGTCACAGATCCGCTCCGGTCTCGCCGGTATTCCCTTAGCAATGCCAGCAGAATGTCTTCCAGATTCGGATGGCGAATCTGCGGGGTGGGCAGGTTGAGCGTCCTGCAGGTTTGGAGAAGTTTTCCACTGTCCAGATTGCGGACCAGCCAGATGTGTTCATGACCAAACGGCACATGAGCCAACACATTGCCGGGCATCTCCGGCGGCGTTGCTGTTTCGTCCGAAAGACTCAGCAGGACTTCCTGAGTCTCCCGCTTCAAATCTTCCAGCCGTTCCAGACACACAAGTTTCCCGTTCAACAAGATGGCCACGATATCGGCCACGCGTTCGACTTCCGATACCTGGTGACTGGCGAGAAGCACCGTGCGACCTTCCGCTGAAATATCAATCATGCTTTCCAGGAACTCACGCCGGACGAGAGGATCCAGGCCTGAAGTTGGTTCGTCCAGAATCAGCAGTTCCGGTCGATGCGCCATCGCCAGCGATAATGCAACTTTGGCCTTCATACCTTTCGACAGGCCTTTAATCTTCTGGTCTGGTTTCAGTTCAAAACGGCGAATCAGACGATCGTACTCTGTCTGATAGCCGCTCGGGTAGAAGCCGGCCGCAAACCAGCCGATCTCACTGACCGACATCCAGTCATACAACGGCGGCTGATCGGCCACATAGCCGACGCGCTGTCGAATCTCCAGCGCATGCGTCCTGCTGTCCATGCCGAGGACTTCAGCGGAGCCGCTGTCAGGATCATCCATTCCAAGCAGCAAACGGATCGCCGTGCTCTTGCCGGCACCGTTCGAACCGAGCACGGCGCACACAACTCCGGGTGGTACGCTGAGTGACACGTTGTCCAGCGCCACGGTACTCCCGAATTTTTTGGAGACGTTCTTCAGCTCAACAACAGGTTTCATAGCGGGCCTGCATTTTGAAGGATCAGGAGTTCAGTTGATTCGATGCCGGTGGTTGTTGATTCAGCAATGCGCATTGTTCGTCTACCAGAGTTCGGATTTCGTCAGCCGAGATCTGATTCTGAAATGCTTCCTGCAGCACGGAGCGCAGACGTTCGCGAATCAGATTCAGCCGACTGTGGCGGCAGATCTCGGGAGCGTCCGTCGCGATGGCGAGCCCCGTTCCTCGAATCGAATGCAAAATACCCTGCTGCTGAAGTTCGCGATAAGCGCGGGCCACGGTGTTAACATTGACGGCCGCCTGTGACGCCATATCGCGCACACTGGGAACTCGTTCGCCAACCAGTAACGATCCGTTGGCCACGGCGAACTTCACCTGTCGCTCGATCTGCTCGTAGATGGGAATTCCATTGCTGGGATCGATATGACATATCATGTCTTTGACTCACTGTAATAGATACATATTACAGTATTTACTATTGCGGTGGGGTGTCAATAGTCATTCAGATAAATTTCGCGCCAATGAGGAAATTTTGAACGAAGTCGGCCCTGAATTCGCACTAACGAGGCAAATGCCTTATTGATTTGTTAGAGCCGGGAGATTTCCATGCGATTAACTCTGCGAACATTGCTGGCCTACATGGACGATCGTTTGCCACCTGAGAACGCCAGGGAGTTGGGACAAAAGGTGGCCAACAGTCCTTTTGCAACGGAACTCGTGGAACGTATTCGCGAGGTCAAACGTCGTCGTCGATTGGCGATGCCTGAGAAACCAGTGGCCATGATTGATGCCAATCTGGTCGCCGAATATCTCGACGATCAGCTGACGCCGGAACTTGTGGCGCGTGTCGAGAAGGAGGTGTTGGCATCGGACGCGATGCTGGCGGAGGTTGCGTCGGCGCATGAGATTCTGGGGATGCTCAGCGATCCGGTAACGATCGAGCCGCAGCTCCGCGATCGACTGTACTCCCTGGATCCGACTGGCAGAACCGATGTCGCCAACGCACTTGGCGCTGATGCTCCAGCGAAAGTGTCGACCGCTAAGCCGGCAGGGGAATGGAAGCCACTGGCCATGCCGGGGCAATCGACTCGTCGAATGCCGATCTTCATTGTCGCCGCGCTGGGATTGATCTGGCTGGCAACCGTTGTCTCCGATTCCGTGCTGTTCAGGCCAAACTCCGCCTCGACGAACGTCGCTGAGAACGCCGTTGTTCAGAATGAAGCGGCTGCGGCAGAAGAAGTTGCCGCAGTCGAGGAAGTTTCGGGCGTGCCTTCACTGGACGCGCCGCATGGGGGCGATTCCGAGGAAGACAAGGCTGATTCAGGCATTGTTGTCGCAGACATCGAACGAGCCCCGGCCGGCGTGCCCGCACCAGAACCAGAAGCAGAGCCAGTAACATCGGTAACTAGTGAAGTCGATAAGCCGACCGTGACGATTCCGTCGGTCGTCTCGACAGCACCTCCTGCCGGTCAGGAGGAAGTGATGCCTGCCGCTGCCGCGGAAGAAGACACTAAACCCGTGCATTTCATGACGAACAACAAAACATTCCTCGTCTTTGATGAGCCTACGGATCGCTGGATGCGGCTGGATCAGATTCCCGGTGGAGAAGTCATTTCAACGACTCGCAACACCACTGATTGCCGATCGCTGTTTAAGCGACGCTGGTTTGCGATTGCGGAACCGTTTACTGCACAGCTGATTGTGGAAGACTCGGGGTGTGACGCGATGCTTGCCGGGATGGTGCTGGCACGCCTTGTGACAGACCCTGCAGCGAACCTCGAATTTTATGCCGGGCGACTCAGACTTTCTGCCGATACGGCTCAGCCGTGGTCTGAAGAAAATCCGTCCGCGTTCAGCATGAAGACAGGCGGTGTTACGTCCACGATTGTCCTGCAGTCAAATGACGCCGAAGTGGCAATCGAAGTGACCCCGATTGGCAACGACCTTCCGAGTGTTGATGCCTCTGAATCACGTCCTGAATCTGCGGCCACTTTGTTGCATCTGCGCGGCTCTGATTCACAGGTTTTTGTAAAAGCCATTACCGGGCAGGTCGTGATACGTCTGTCGGGTGTTGAGCAGGAGTTTACGCTGACAACAGGGAAGGGGCTTTCCTGGCTGGCTCCGGGAGCCACAGATCCAGCCCGTGTTTCCTCAACACCGGAAAACATCACGGTCGATGGAGGCAATCTGATTGCGGCAGTTCCTGCGTGGCTGCATGCAGATACAAAGTTGATTCCGGAGGCTGAGACGCTCAACGCGCAGCTCAGGGACGCGCTGGCCAGCGGCGACGACCCGGCGCTTGCCGTGCTTCCCTTGCTGGCTGATCGCAACCCGCAGTTGGGCGTGAGTGCCATCCGCATTCTCACGGCGACACATGATGTCGAGCGGCTGTTATCGGCATTATTTGAGAATCTTGACGAAGCGGTGCATCGCGCCGCGATTGACGGATTGTCGTATATCGCCAACGGCTCAGCGGATGGTCGTCGCACCATTCGACGTGGGCTGGAAACGCGGATTCCAATGTCCGAAGTGGACATTACGGTATCCCTGATAGAAGGATTCGGTGACGCCGAGGCGCGCGACGCAGTCTTTTGCCAATCGCTGATCGATCTGTTAAATAACGATCGTTTGGCGACGCGCACGCTGGCGTTTTATCGAATCCAGCAGTACTCGAACGACCGACTCGGATATCAGCCGGAAGCGGAGTTGTCCAGGCGTCGCGATGCCATAAGACGCTGGCAAAAGTTTCTGGACCGCAATGGCGGAAAACTCCTGCTTTAGTTCGAGGAATTGAGTTCACGTCCATGCGACTGATGCTTCTGCCGCTAATCCTCATCCTGACCACCCCTCACGCGTTTGCGCTTCCGCAGGCGAGCGTTGAGGAAGCTGTCGATGCGGAATGGCATCTGGGATACGAGATGTTCCAGATGCTGCTGGAAGAACAGGGATTAGCAGCAGCACAGTCGTGGGATACCACACTGTCACAGCCTGCCGAATCGGTCGTCGTTGTCTGTGGAGAGTTGAATCAGATCCCTGCTCGCGAATGGTTGCGAGCTCGCCGCTTTGTCGCGCAGGGTGGGGCAATGCTGGTGGCATCCGAAGGAAATTTCGAACTCCCGGGGGTCTGCACTTTCTCTGAGGGCGCTGCCGTCGCCGGAGACGTACGGGATCGTTATCTGTCGTATGCTGACTGTTTGCGAATTCGAAATCTGAAGGCAGACGATGAGTTAACGAAGGGAGTCCGCGAGATCGTCGTCAATCGCACCGGCTGGCTTTCCACACCCATCGATGATTCACTGAACTGGCAGGTAATCGCCACGATGCCTGCGACAAGTCTTCCTCGGGCGAGTCGCAGTCAACCGCTGATTCTGGCGGGCCGCGACGCAGCTCCCTTCACAGGGCTGATGCTGCTGGTCGCCGACGAAAGCCTGTTCACAAACGGGATGTTATGGCACGGGGACAACGCAGTTTTTGCGATTCAGGTGAGCCAGCTCTTGTGCCGCTCCGGGCGTAAACGGGTCCTGTTTTTCCGCGACGGCAGCCCATTACCTGGCTATCGGGAGCGTTCCGTGCTGCCACCTCCGAATTCAACTCAGACAACCGTGCCACCGCTGCCGCCGAACATGGATCCACCGGAGCCTGAACTGTCGACAGCGCTGCGTCTGGCGAATGCGGTGATCGGTGAGGTGCAGGAGTCCAACCTGATCAACGAAGTGCTTCGAGATCGCCCGCGAACCATGCGGCCGTTGGCGTACCTGCGGACAATCCTGTTGATCCTGTTAGTGTTGGTAACATTATTTGCGATCTGGCATCTGATGCAGTCGCGATTGAATCTGCCAGGGTTGCCGCGTCCGCGGTTGTTACAATCTGTGTATCGTGTGATGTCAGCCCGCAGGATTACGAATTCGGAGTATGGACCGGCTATCGTCGTACTGGCTCGGGATCTGTGCACCGAACTTACAGGGTCTCCCGTCGAAACGGACTGGATCCGCAATCTGTCAGAACGCGGCGAATCTGCGAACAGTCGCTTGAACCGTGCGCAGCGTCGGGATCTGTCAGAGATTCTGGGGATCGCGCTTCGCGGGGCGACGATTCACCTGTCGCGGCGGAGATTTGAGACGCTGGGTCTTGCGATCAAACAACTGCGCGACCACAACCGGATTTCGCCAATTGTGGATGCGGCGTAACGCGGCTTGCGTTTCCTGCAGCCAGTCAGGAAACTGCATGATTCGTCGGCAGTTCTGTTCATCACTCCCGCAAGGCATTGGTCATGAAATCAAATCCCGTCAAGGTCGCGCTGGCGGCCGGACAACCTCAGGTAGGCACATGGTTGTCGTTTGGAGATGTCTTTACTGCGCGACTCATGGCCAGAACCGGATTCCCGTGGCTGACGGTGGACCTGGAGCATTCGCCGATAGACTGGCAAATGGCATCGCTGATGTTTGCCGTGATTGCCGATGCCGGATGTGTACCATTGGCGCGGGTTCCGCGTGGCGACCATGACCTGATCAAACGAGTGCTTGATGGCGGTGCATGGGGAGTCATTGTGCCGATGGTGAACACTGTCGAGCAGGCAAAGATTGCGATCGCAGCCGCAAAGTTTCCGCCACAGGGCAATCGTTCCATCGGGGGCAGTATTCCGGCACAGAATTTCCAGACGAGTGCTGGCGAATACTACCGACGTGCCAACGACGAAGTGCTGGTAATATTGCAGACTGAGTCGCCCGAAGGCGTCGATAACGCCGAAGCGATTTATAGTCTGCCCGGTGTCGATGCGATTTTCGTGGGGCCGAACGACTTGTTCTGGCAGATGAAGAAACCTGATGGCACCGAACCGACGCCGGAAGAATTTGAGGCCATGCTTCAGCGTGTCCGTGCTGCGGGAAAGAAGACCGGGACACCTGTCGGGATTCACTGTCAGACCGTTGCTGAAATCCAGCACCGGATCAGCGAAGGCTGGCAGTTTCTGGCGCTGCAGAGCGAGCTGAAAATGATGGTTTCCAAAGCTCAGGAACTTGTACAGGAGCTTGGACTGGAAACAGCGTCGGATCTTGTACGTTATTAAAAGCATCTATGCGATCAGCCAGAAAAAGCCGACAGCGATCAATGTGGGAGGAATGGCACCGCACAGCAGCAGAACAGGATTGAGTCCGTCTTCGCCGAATGCCCGCGAACTTTGCAGGATTCCTGCCCCAGCGGGGTTTGGAGCGTTGGCGATCACCGTGAGTCCTCCTCCGGAAACGGCACCCGCCACCAGAGCGTATTTTAGTTCGGAGGACAGATTTTCGACCTGCGTGCCGAGATAGGTCAGCGCGGCGTTGTCCGTAATCGCGGTCAAAGCGGTTGTTCCAAAATACAATTTATCTCCGGTCATCTGCGGGTTCTTGATGAGTGGATCCAGCCACCATGCCTGGGGCTTGCCGAGTGTCACGAGCCCGGCAAGGAAGAAACCCACAAGCAGCCCTTCTCGGAGTTTAAGTGAATCCTGATATTCACGCGTCGCTGTCACCAGCCCCAGAAAGATCATGAAGATTCCGAAAAAGATATCCGGATGATGCGCAAAGGCGACAACTGAAGCCAGAAACACGAAGTGCAGAATGGTCAGCCAGGCAGGAATTGTCTGGGGCCTCGTGGTATCCGGTTCGACAGCACTCAACTGCCTCCGGAAGACCAGCGCAATCAATAAGGTGGAGCACAGGCAACTTGCCACTGCTCTCCAGCCGAAGGTCGTCACCATGAAGAAACTATTCCAGTGCCATGGTGTGGCAACCATCAGAACAGGCGGGGCTGCAAAGTGCGTCAACGTACCGCCGATCGATACATTGACGAATAACAGGCCAATCGTGGCGTAGGCCAGAGTTTTGCTGATGTTGCGATCAAAATATCTGCGCTTCAACAACAGCGCCAGGAGTGTCATCGCAGCGGGCTCAGTGATAAACGACCCCAGCAGCGTACCGCATGAAAGAGCGGCAATATAAAAGGACACACTTTCTTTTAGCGGCAGCAGTCTGGCAATCCAGAGAATGGCAGCTTCCGCCATATTCACAATAGGGCGGGTTGCTGCGACGACCATGACGACAAGCACAAACTTCGGTTCTGTAAAATTCACTGAGAGCGAATCGATATACTTGACTGCCGCATCGATCGAGCCGTTCAGAACGGCAATCCCAACAAACAGGACGGACGCCCAGATTCCGAATACCACTTCCGTTTCGGCCAGAAAGTGAAACAGATTTTCGCCCACGGAACCTTCCGGATAGCGATGTGCCCACCGGGCGAATCGATTGACACAAAACGTATGAATCACAGCACATGCAAACAGCACAGTGGCAAGAATTTCCTGGGAGTTCGGATTCATAATGTGTCAACTGTCTCATCAGAAGAAGAGAATTGCATCCGCGACACTCGAAAAAGTGTGAACACAGATGCCATCGCTCGCCGGGACAGGCGATCGGTTGGAGTAACCGGAACAACAAACCTGTCATGTCGTTCGTCCTCGCGGAAAAGCGAAACACACAACCTGTTTTCTCGAAGAGGTTTGATTCCGGGCTCCGCGGGCTCTATGGTAACGAGAATCGGGAAGTCTGTCCCGGAAGGATTCAGGCTTGTTGCCAGCCTGGGAAAATGGGTCCGCTTTCAGCCATGCCGTATCGATAAATGGAAAGGCTGAACATCTGTTGCAGCGTCGAATTTTCGAACCTCTGCCTGTGAAGATGAACTACGATGAATTGCTTAACACAACTATTCACGTTCCTGGGAGCCATCGTCTTCATATGGCCAGCCGCAGCGGATGACCTCGATCCTGAGAAGCTGGATTTCTTTGAAAGCCGCATTCGGCCCGTACTGGTGCAGCATTGTTACTCGTGCCATTCGGCGGGTGCAAAAGAAGTCAAGGGAGGCCTGTATCTGGATTCGCGCCAGGGGTTACTCCTTGGCGGTGACTCAGGGCCCGCCCTGGTTCCGGGCCAGGCCGCCGAAAGTCTCCTGTTGGCTGCCCTCCGCTACGATGGTCTGGAGATGCCGCCTGATCAAAAAATGCCTGACAGAGTCGTTGCGGATTTTTCCGCCTGGATTCAGGCTGGGGCCATCGATCCGCGCGAGGGCGAAGTTGTCCGAAAAAAACACACGATAGATCCGGATCAGGGAAGGAATTTCTGGTGTTTTCAGCCTGTTCGTCGACCAACGGTTCCGGAAAGTGATGAGTCCTGGGCGATCACTCCCATCGATCAACTGATTGCAGCTCAACACAAGTCCGGCTCCGGCGAAGGTCCGTTCGTCGCGCCGTATCAGCAAGCGTCGCCGGAAACTCTGATCCGGCGACTCACGTATGTACTCACCGGCCTGCCGCCCACACTGCAGGATCAGGCGGACTTCCAGAGTGACTGGGCACAGGATCCGGACTCGGCGATGGAAAAGACCGTCGATCGCCTCCTGAATTCGCCGAGATTCGGTGAACGCTGGGGGCGTCACTGGCTGGACGTGGCGCGTTTTTCAGAATCAACGGGAGGCGGGCGGAGTCTGATGTTGCCGGATGCCTGGCGATTCCGCGACTATGTCATCCGTGCCTTTAACGCGGATAAGCCGTTCAATCAACTGGTGCGGGAACACATTGCCGGTGACCTGCTGCCTTTTTCGAGCGATGCACAGCACGACGAACAGATCATCGGTGCAGGTTATCTCATGCTCGGCGCGATCAATTACGAAGAGCAGGACAAAGAACAGTTGCGCATGGATGTTGTCGATGAACAAATTGACTCCATGGGACGATCCTTTCTGGGAATGACGCTGGGATGCTGCCGTTGCCACGATCACAAATTCGA
>JAGQQS010000366.1 GCA_020426105.1 Planctomycetaceae bacterium | reverse complement strand
GAGATCGTGCAGCTTTCATGGTGATCGTTTATAAAGCGTTGTGCAATAATTTTGCTGGTCCAACCCTGATTTACACCGACGCATAAGTCTTTACACCCAATGCTTAAAAGCTGCACGATCTTGAGGGCGGGATTTACGGTGGCAGGCATGTTCAAACGGTCCGGACGGATCGATCTCAGCGGGCCGAGGCATCCCAGACGACAATGTGTCGATCTCCGGACTCCGCCTGAACGGCGACAAACAGTCGTCGCCCCTCACGAGTGAACCACAGGGAGACGACATGCTCGCTCAGTCGTGGTAGTTCATAAATCAATTGCCTCGTGGAAACGTGCCAAAGCTGGATTCTTCCGGATTCAGTCGCAGTGGCCAATGTTTTGCCGTCGAGCGAAAAGGCAGCCGCGGCCAGGACTTCTTTCATGCCCTGCAGCACGCCAATCGATTTGCGAGTCGCTACATCGACGAAATAGACATCCGCGTTGGACAGTCCCACCAGGAGTGTTTTCTTGTCGGGCGAAAACGCGATCCGGCTTATCCGGTATGGCTGTGACGGAAACTCAGGCAGTATCTTTTCCCCGGTCTTATAATTCCATTGGCTCAGAATTCCGCCGGTATGTTCGAGTACAGTGTGATTATCCAGGAATCCGTCGATCACGGGACGTTCTCCCTCCAGCATCGCGGGGCTGACGGGAATTCGAAATACTTCCATTTGCAGCTGAATGTCCCAGACGACCGCCGTGTGTTCCGTTGGAAGAATGCTGTTTAGACCAAGAAACGCCCCGTCGTTGGAGACGATGGGCGGCGACAGAGGCAGATTCGTAAGGATTGGCTGTCGGACAAGATCGCCTGATTCGGGATTCAAGTTGTACACGCTTCCCGAAGTGTCGGCGACCCACAGTGTCTGATCATCCGCAGAGAACGCAACGTTTTGAAATTCCACATCTTCGGGGGCTCGAACGGATCGAAGAAGAGTATTATTCCGAAGTGAATGCAGTTCCAGCATGCCGCCCTGAGCATCCACGACGGCGATGTTCTCTCCGGCAGCGTCATGTGCCAGGGCGCGGAACGGCGGGGAATTTTGATAGGCGACTTTTCTGATTGGACTCAGATCTGCGATATTGCGGAGTTCGATGTGGCCGTGTTCGCAACCGGTCGCCAGTATCTGTCCGTCAGGCGACACATCCAGCGACCATGCGTTGCCGATCTCTGTGGTCAATACTCGCTGCAGAGTCAGCGTGGGAACATTCCAGACCTGAACGACTCCATCACTCAATGCGACGAACAGGTATTGATCGTCCGGCGAAAATTCCAGATCACGAATTGCAGCGGCCTGTGACTGTGGCTCAAACAGGAGTTCACTGGTCAGTGAGTCGGTCTGCCAGATGCGTACTGTGCCCAGCTTATTTCCCGTGGCCAGCAGCTTTCCCCCCTGTGACAGACAGCCACAGTCCGCGGCCGTATGCTTGTCGGAGAACGACGTTATGATGTCCAGGTCTGGAAAACGGCGGAGACTGATCGTGCCGTCATCCCCGACCGTGGCGACCATGCCCAGTGATTCGTCGACGTCCAGCATTCGCTGTTGCTCGATGAGCAGCGTGCGCGTTTGTGTTTTCAGATCCCAGACGGAGGTCTTCGCCTTCAGCGGCCCCCAGTCAACTTCGGATGCGATGAGTGTTCGATCATCGGACGCCAGAAAAATCTGACTCACTCCATGCTCAAACTCACCAAGGTGGCCTTTCAGATCGCCCGTCCTGGTGTCAAGGATGGAGACGCGTCCCGAGTCGTCAGCAGCCAGCACAATCGAGCCATCGGTGTTAAAACAGACTGCATTGACGTCATTTTCGAAGGCACGAATTGACTGCACCAAAGCACCGCTTTGTGCTTCCCGGATCTGTACGCTGCCACTGCCTGAATCAGCCCATGCCGCAGACGCCAGCAAAGATCCATCGGGAGAAAACGTCACGCTGAAGACTTTGTCGTCGTCACCCGTCAGAATGTTTGGCGAATCCCGACACAACTCATGCAGAAAGTACCATTCAAAACCCACCACAGGTGCGGGATCAGGACCGACGGCAAATTGTTGAACAATAGCCCGCGCACGATCCACATTCCCACGGAAATAGGCTGCAAATCCGGTCTGCATTTCCGTCGCATAATTCTGGTTATGGATCATATCATCACGTACATCGACGGCCTGACTACCGTCGAACACAAGTCGTCGGAATCTCTCGGATTCGCCACGCTCGAACAGCAACATGCGGGCAATGATCAGGGAAAAACTGAGCAACAACAGCAGGCACAGCGTCAATGTCAGCAGCACGAGGCGCGACATGCGTCTGCGGATAAGCTTCCTGAACCGGTACACGCGAGACGGCGGCACCGCCTGCACAGGCTCATGCCGAAGGTGACGCTGTATTTCCGCCGTCAATTCTCCGACAGACCCATAACGACGATCGCGATTTTTTTCGATCGCTTTCATGGTGATCCAGTCCAGATCTCCCTTCAGCCTCGCGGCAAGTCGACGCAGTTCCGGCGGACTCCGCAGGCTTTGATCGTCTTCCAGATCCGCGTTCCGGGAAGGTATCACCGCGGTCGACTTCGAGGCATTCTGGCCCGCGAGGTTCAGGACCTGCTCACTGGGAAGTGGTGGTGAGACTTCGTGGATGATGCGACGGGTTTCGAGGTAGTCGAAATCCCGCCACGGAATACCCTGAAACGGGTTCGTTTCGGTCAGGATTTTGTAGAGCAGAATACCCAGTGAATAAACATCACTTCGTGCATCGAGCTCATGATCGGGCATGTACGTCTGCTCCGGGCTCATGTAAGCGGGAGTTCCCAGAATCGTCTCCGGCACCGCCGCTTCCGCAGACCTCAGGCGGCGATGATGCTGGTGTTCGAGGGGATTTATCCGGGCAACGCCAAAGTCGATAATCTTGGGAAGATAACGACCACTGACGGCGGTGACGAGTACATTTGCTGGCTTGATATCGCGATGGATTACGCCTTGCTGGTGTGCGTGATCAATCGCATCACACACCAGTTCGAAAAGTCGCAGACGTTCCTCCAGCGGCAGCGCTTTCTGAATACAGAATTCCGTAATTGGAATTCCCTGAGCGAGCTCCATCACAAACCATGGCCGACCACTTGTCGTCGTCCCCGCGTCAAGCAATCGAGCAATCCCCGGGTGATTTAGATGAGCGAGCGTTTGCCTTTCGGCCTCAAACCGCCGGACGCCGACACGATCGTCCATTCCCGGTCGAATAATCTTTAACGCGACCTGTCGCCGGACGGGGGAATTCTGCTGCGCGAGAAATACCAGCCCCATTCCGCCAGCACCGATCAACTCGATCAGTTCGTAGGGACCGATCACCGATCCCACGTTCTCAGAATCATCAAATACAAAGTCGACAGTATTGGTTGTGGCCGCAGCCGACTCCAGCCTTGACGTTTTCTCGGCCGCCACGTTGAGCAAGGCTCTTACACGGAATTCAAGTCCAGCGTCCTCAGCGCAGGATTTTCTGATATATTGTTCACGGGAATCAGCTTCGGTGATCTGTACTGCGTTCCGAAAGATCGTTTCTGCCAGGTCGTCGCTGTTGTCCATAGACTGAAAACCGAAATCGATGCAACAAACCCTGAATGAGTCCGCAGAAGAACCCCGTGATCGGGACTACAGCGGGTTCCGCCCCGAGACAGCAGGGTATGCGAACCAGAGATCGGTGGCAACTCTGGTACATTTACCGTCCCGGAAAGATGTACGCGGCGCGGCTGATCGGTCCGCAACGGCGTCAGCTAATCCACGACAGGAAATTCCACGGGGTCCATGATATCTTCCGCGCCGTTATAGTTGATGGTAATTTCCTCGCCCGGATGAATATCCCGCAGCGCTCGAAATTCCTTGATTTGCCTGCCCGCATCGTCATAACGAGCGTTGGGATGATACGAATGGTTATACAGCGAACCGTACCCCAGCGCGAGTGCGACATCTTTTTTATATTCAAAAACATAGTCCTGCAGCACGCGATTGTCTTCGCCGTCCAGCACTTCAGCGGCGGGAATTATCAGCAAGGGTACACGTTCAAAGACAGTACCTTCCGGAATTAAGACACGTGCGAACACACCGCGTCCCTTGCCTCGGGTATTTCGGATTTCGATCAAAACAGATTGTGTAAGCGGCATTTGTTGGAGATCGGTTGAAGACCCAGGAAGCGAAAACCGGAACAGAACACGAACGGCTAACGATCGATTATGAACCGAACCTCGCCATCGACAATCGTGGTGACTACTTTACCCGTAAAGTCCTGCCCGTCAAATGGTGTATTGCGACTGCGGGAATAGAATTCACTGGCCCTGATGCGCCATGTCTTTAGCGGGTCAATCAATGTGACATCGGCAGGCTGTCCGAGGGACAACGTGCCATGCCGCAGCCCAAGAATTTCGGCGGGGCCTGTGGTCAGTCGAGCGATCAGTTGTGGCCAGGTTAAATGTCCTGGTTCAATCAGCGCGCGAATGCAGACGGGCAGCAGTGTTTCAATGCCGCAGATTCCGAACGGCGCTGTGTCCAGATCGACCTGTTTCTTTTCAAGCGCCAATGGCTGATGGTCTGACGAAATCGCTGACAGAGTACCATCCTGAAGTCCGGCGATCAGCGCGTTCAGATGCTCCTGCGACCGCAGCGGCGGATTGCACTTGTACATCGTCTCGAACGACCCCATCACTGAATCGGTGAGCAGCAGATGATGCGGAGTCACATCGGCAGTCACGCAGATATTGCGAGCCCTGGCGCGACGAATCCGTTCGACGGAATCCACCGTGGTGACACACATCAGGTGTATCCGCCCACCGGTCAGCTCAGCAAGGGCGATATCACGCCCTGTCATAATGTCCTGTGCGGCTGCCGGGATCCCGCGAAAGCCCAGACGTGTCGCTTCGAAGCCTTCATGCATGACACCCCCGTCCGACAATTCGGGGACCATTGCGAAGTGCAGAATGGGGCGGTTGAACATCCGCGTGTATTCCAGCGCCCGGCGCATGACTTCGGAATTCGCGACCGCTCGCTTGGCGTCCGAGAAACCGACGGCGCCTCCCTGCACAAGCTGTCCAATCTCCGCCAGTTCTTCGCCGCGGCTTTCTTTAGTCACCGCTCCCAGCGGATACACACGACAATTTTTCGCTCGCTCCGCCTGCAACCGGATAAACTCTGCCGCCGCACGATCATCGACCACCGGATGCGTGTCGGACTGCGCCGCAATCGTGGTAAATCCGCCGGCCAGTGCGGCGGCCGTCCCGGTCGCCGTGCATTCGTCCTCTTCAAAACCAGGCTCACGCAATGACACATGCGTATCAATAAACCCTGGACAAACAATGAGTCCTGTGGCGTCGATGTATCCAGAATCGCGGGTAGGTTCGGAACTGCGATGCGCGGAGTTCCCCGTTCCAACCGGTGTTACCGCCGCTATTTTTCCATCAACAATCAGGATATCCGCGACAGCATCCAGACCGTTCGCAGGATCGATGACGCGTCCGCCGGAAATCAGCAGAGAACTCATCAGCACGCCTCCTGGATGTTGCGGCGTTCCTGAGCCAGCAGCGTCAGACACGCCATGCGAATCAGCAGGCCATTCGTCACCTGATTCAAGATCAGGGAGTGCGGACCATCCGCTACTTCAGGTGTGAGTTCGACGCCTCGATTGATCGGCCCCGGAGCCAGCACGAGCAGATTTTCCCGCGCTCTGCGAATACGGTCGCCGTTCATCCCGAACAAATGAGCGTACTCGGCAATCGACGGAAAAAACGCGCCACGCTGACGTTCAAACTGAACTCGCAACAGATTGACACAGTCGACCCGCGGCAGGATGTCGTCAAGATTGTAAGCAACTTCAACTCCAAGTCGCACAATATCACTGGGAATCAGCGTGGCGGGTCCGCAGACGATGACTTCCGCGCCAAGTGCTTTCAGTCCGTGAATGTTTGAACGTGCCACTCGACTGTGCCGGATGTCACCAACAAGGGCCACCGTTAAGCCGGCAATTCGCCCTCGATGTTTCATGATCGTGTAGATGTCCAGTAAACCCTGAGTCGGATGCTCATGGGTCCCGTCTCCCGCATTGAGAACTCCGGCTTTCAGGTTTCGCGACAACAGATGCGGCGCCCCTGGTGTTCGATGACGACATACGACCAGATCGACCCCCATCGCCTCGATCGTCTGAGCCGTATCGATAAACGTTTCACCCTTGGAGAGGCTGCTGGTACTCGCCGTAAAATCCACCGTATCCGCACCCAGGCGTCGCGCGGCCAGACTGAAACTGGTGCGGGTTCGCGTGGAGTTCTCAAAAAACAAATTCGCGACGACAAGCCCCTTAAGCACGTCCAGCCGCTGTGAACCACCAAGCGTAATTTCATCAAAGTGTCGAGCAAGATCCAGGACCGTGTTGAGCTGGTCGGCCGTCAAGTGCTCCAGCCCCAGTAAATGTCGTTCGCCCCACGGGCCGCTCACTGGAATTTCTGTCAATAACATCGGCCCCGGCGTCCTCTCAGGGAATCCCCTTCGGTCTGTACACGTTGCCGGCGAATCTATCCCGCCTGAGTCCGCCATTCAATCCACTCGGAATGTGTTGTCAATATTTCTCGAAACGATTGAGTTACCTTCAGCACAATGCTGTCGGTGGGCGACTCAACTGCGGGCTGACCCGCGTCATTCAGAAATCTCATGGAAAACTGCCTCGGCGCGGGTGTCGTCGCGAATGATTGTCGACATGGGAGAGCGAAGTTCCTGCTGAGCTGTGAGTCTCCGAGGAGCAACGACTCGGCAGGAGCCTCGCCCTCCCGGAATTGGACGCGACGCATTGACGAAATCCGCAACCGCACTCCTGGCTGCAAATCACCAGCATCGCTTGCACCTGGGCGGATCCCGGATAGACTCTACCATGCCATAAACGGACATGACTGTCCTGTTATGGTTGGTTGTCGGTTTGAACAATGTTGATCGGAATTCCTGCGGAATCCGAATCAGGTCCTGTGTGCCATTCCGTTAAAGATCAGGGAGAGTTTGATGTTAAAAAAATTCTTGAGTCTGACCTTGGTTCTTGGGCTGATCACAGCCGTGTCGATGGGTGCTGCCGTGCAAATTAAGAAAGGCAAGACCCGCCCACTCACCACAAAACAGCTCATGAGCGGGCTTGTCAAACCCCAGTGTGGAGGTTTGGGCGAGGCACTCAAGACAGCGCCGACGGATGACGCGGGATGGGCAGCGCTTGCCACGCAGGCTGCTCTGCTGAATGAAGCAAGCTATATTCTGATGGACGATGGTCGTTGCCCGGACGCGGACTGGGCAGCGGCAGCGACTGCACTGCGCGAAGGCACCGCTGCTGTCCTCACTAAAATCGAAGCAAAAGATGCTGCCGGTGCTCAGGAAGCATTCAAGGGTGCCACCGCATCGTGCGCTGCCTGTCACAAAGCCCACAAGAAATAGCATTGCCGCTTCGAAGCATTCGTTGTCAGAGGGTGCCTCAACGGCACCCTCTTTTTTCATGAATGCGCTTGTTGAAGTTGTCGAATTGAGTCGTTCACAATGCGATCGACGACGTTATCGAAAGCTAATCCCGCCTCGACGACCGCAGCGGCGAATCCGGCATCGGGGGACAGACATGGGTTCGCATTGACTTCCAGGATCCACGGCTGACCGTCCACATCGACCCGAAAATCAACCCTGGCATAACCCCGCAAACCGAAGACTTCCCACGCACGGCGCGCGAGCGATTGTAATTCATCCAGCAGCGGTCGATCCTGACTCGGGAACTTAAATCGTCTCGGCGTATTCTGCGACTCGACCGACTGTTCATTCCATTTCGCATCATGGCCGACGATTTTTGGTTGATCCTCCGGATAGTCTCTGAACTCAATCTCGGCAGGCGGCAGGACCTCCGGTCCGGATAACGTTGCCAGCACACTGAGATTGAACTCGCGTCCCTCGATATACTCCTCAGCAAAATGCGGCGTCCGGAGATCGATTGATCGTTGATCGATCATTTCAGCAAGAATCTGGAGACTCGATTTCCCTGCGGGCGCGGCTGACACCCGTACGACGCTTGCGCCGGTAATTCCCAGCGATGAATGCTCGCCCACCGCCTTAATAATTGCCCTTTCGGGCATGACAATCGGATTCCGCAATCCCTGCCATCCGGAGCGAAGATCTGTGATCCACGCGGGAGTTGGAAGTCCGGACATCAACAACTGCTGCTTGGCAAGAATTTTCTGAGACGTCCTGAGCAGGGCGAGTGTTGATGCACCTGTGAATGGAACACCGAGGGATTCCAGGAGCAGCGTGGCAAGCGGCATCAAATGGTCCGTACCACCAAGGCATTCGACCAGATTGAACACAACGTCCGGTTGTTCCTTCTGTAACACACAGCGCACTGCATCCAGCCTCAGATCACAACTGAGACGAGTCACAGTATGCCGACGACGAAGCAGTGACTGTTCCACTGCAACAACCTGTTGCAGGACATCCAGATCATCTGCCGAATCATGGACCGCCACGCGATTGTACAGAATGACGACGTGCATGGACGGAAGATTCAGAGCGAATGTGAAGGACCGCTTCCAACCAACCGGAAAGCCCGGAGGAAGAATTGGGAGCTGACGCGAAGTCTGGCGAGGTGTTTTGCGATTATCAAGCAGCGTCCTGCCTGAAAGGCAGAATCATCCCGGGAACTTCACTGTTTCGGAAATTGGCGGCAGGAATCAGCCTCAGAAGCAATTCGGCCGTGCGTGCCGTTGCGCCGATCGCTGTTGCATGCCCTGCAAGTCGGGCAAGTTTTTCCTTTTGAGCCAGAATCACGTCCGGTTTCGAAACCCATTCAGTCAGCAGCTCGGTAATTTTTCGTATATCAGCCTGCGGATCTCCGTTAGAAATGAATTCAGGCATGACTTCCTGATCGGCAATCAGGTTCGGCAACGTGATAAAGCGGCAGTTCATCAGAAAACGAGCCATAAATCGACCAATTGACGGCACCCGGTAAAGCACAATCCCGGGAGTTCGACGAGCCAACAGTTCAAGGCTGATCGAACCGCTTACCATGAAGCAACAATCGCTCGATTCGATCACTTCAGAGGTACTGTCGATGAAATATTCCAGCGGCGCCGAGACGTTTGCTGCAATCTGCATGTCCCGACAACGTGCCAGCTGTTCAGGACGATAGTTTCCTACGATCCAGCGCACCGTTGGCACTGTTCTCGAGACACGTTTAATGATCTCGAGCATCACTGGCCAGTTCTTCTCGATCTCATGATTTCTGGAACCAGGCAGGACGGCAACCGTGCACCGCGTCATTCTGTCCGGACTCAATCGACGCATTGTCGCGCCCTCCAGCTGTTTTTCGGCAACCTGATCGAAAAACGGATGTCCCACCCACGTCGCCTGCACGCCCCTGGATTTGTACCAGTCATATTCAAACGGCAGCGTGCAGATCACATGGTCAATCCACTTGCGAACCCGCCTGATTCGCCATGGAGCCCAGCCCCACAACTGCGGGGGAAGATAAAAATGCACGGGAATGCCGCATTTTTTTGCAGCCCGCGCGATCCACCAGTTGAAACCGGGAAAATTCACCAACACGACGGCGTCTGGAGGATTGCTCCTGAAGTGTGCCTCTGCATTTCTCACCAGCTGACGAAATTTAGCGACCAGCGGAAGGACGCGCAGGAACCCCATGACCGCCAGTTCGGTCAACTCAAAGTGCAGCTCGCAACCAGCAGCCTGCATATGCGGACCGCCAAACCCCTCAGCAATAAGTCCGGGGCAACGCGATTGCAGCTCCTGAATCAGACGCGCCGCATGCTGGTCACCACTAGGTTCACCCGCAGAAAAGAAAATTCTCATCAATCGAATCCGTTCGCAGTTGTCGAACACGCAGTTGTTCATTCCGCCGCGTGCAGAACTTCTTTGTTCCGAATGTTGATTTTGACAGGAACGATGAATTCGGTCTAGACTGTCCTTTCAAGAACCGGCGAGAGACCCGTTCCTCGAAAAAAAAGGATGTTGCCGATGAAAATCGTTGGAATTATTCCTGCACGACTGCAGTCCAGCCGCCTGCCGCGGAAATTATTGCTGAGTGTTACGGGAAAACCGTTGCTTCAGTATGTCTGGGAAACGGCTTGCCAGTGCCCGGAATTGCACGATGTCGTGATTGCGACTGACAGCGAGGAAATCGCGGACGTGGTCGTCAAATTTGGCGGCCGCGCAGAACTGACCGGAGAACACAGCAGCGGAACGGATCGTATTGCGGAGGTCACACGGCGATGTTTCTCCCATGTTGATGCAGTGGTAAATCTTCAGGGAGATGAACCTGAACTCAATCCCGATGTGATCACAGGGCTCGTTCATGAATTAAAGTCTTCGAATTGCCAGATGGCAACCGTCGCCGCTCCGATGACGTCACCCGCTATGGTTCGCGATCCGAGTTGCGTAAAAGTTGTTACTGACGTAAACGGCCGCGCGATGTATTTCAGCCGATCGCCGATTCCGTTCAGCCGTGAGCAATCCATCGAGTCCTGGTTCGAGAGCGACGAACCCACACCGTGGATGCTGCATGTCGGCTTGTATGCATACCGTCGTGATTTCCTGCTGAAACTGACGTCGATGCCGCCCTCGCCACTGGAACAACTGGAGAAACTGGAACAACTCAGAGCGCTGCAATGCGGCGCTTCAATCGCGGTCTCCGTGATCCATCATGCAGCGGCCGGAATCGATACGCCCGAAGACTATGCCGCGTTCGTTCAGCGACACAGTCAAAATCATCGTCAACAAAAATTGCGGCGTGCGGCGTGAGGCACCGGTGGACTGGCACTACACGATCCCAATCCTTAACCGGCGAGCGGCATCCGTTAGCCTGCCTGTACGATGCGATTCCCTCAACGGCCCGGCTACAACAATCTAATCGCTTCGTACCGGCGGGTTGATGCCGAATGGTACCTGGTCCAGGTTCGTAGTCCCGCCTTGAGGCGGCATCACGGCTGCTATGGCCAGCAAATTCCGGCTGAAGCCGGGACTACGAACGAGATGCAATTCTCAACCAAGTGCCATTGGGCTAACGCCGCACCGCTGGCCGATTTTTTGACTCCGGCAAAGAATCCTTACCCTTCACGGGCCAGCACGCCGAAATTCATTAAGTCACGTGAACGACGACATCAGGCACACCGTTTGCATCAAAGTTGCCAGACGGCTGCCTCGGTGGCAGAATTTGCCTGTTCTCGCGAAACGCGGTCCAGGTGTTTAGGAATACGCCCACGTTGACAGTGTTTCGAGGTTGGCCAATAATCCATCTCACAGGAAGATGGCGAGCCTGAATCATTTGCGGCGGAGATTGGGGCATTACATTTTTTGGGGGGCCATCAAACGAGCCTCCGTCAGTTCATTCGAGGAGTATTGGTAGTATGGCTGGAAATCTGCATGAATTCACCGACGCGAACTTCAAATCGGAAGTTCTCGAATCATCCGAGCCCGTTCTGGTGGATTTTTGGGCTCCATGGTGTGGTCCTTGCCGCCACCTGATGCCAACTGTTGAACAATTGGCAGGTGAGTATGCAGGACGCGTCAAGATCGGCAAGGTAAATACGGACGATAACCATCAGACCGCAGCAGGCTATGGCATCACCAGTATTCCCACTGTCATGCTGTTCAAGAACGGCGAAATGGTAGACAAAGTCGTCGGTGCGCCGCCGAAACAGCAGTTCGTCACCATGCTCGACAAAGCATTGGCGTAATCTAAATTTTCCTGCTTTGTTGATTTGCCCGAGATTTCGTTTGGGAAAGGAGTCCCGAACATGCCGGAAAACTCTAATGATGATCTGACACGTGCAGATCATTCCGGCGAACGCGCGGAACTCCCGAATACGGCCGCACCAGCGGCCTCACCGGATCCCGAAGCATCAAATCTTCCGCCGTCCTATGGTCCCGCGGCGACCGGGGAATCCGATGCGCTGCGAATTTTGTATCAGGCGTCCGCCGCTGCGGAATCGCTTCAGCAGCGTTTTTCGGAGCTGCAACAACGACGCTCAGAACTGAGCGCGGACGAAAAACAGCTGGAGGCCGATCGTCGCGCGTTTGAACTCCGGGCGCAGGAGTTCGCTGCGCAGGTTGCCCGCGATCGCACTGAACAACGCGAGCTGAAGGCCGAGCTGGAGCAGCGAATCGCGAAGGTCGCACAGCAGGAGGAATTTGTACAGCGGCAGGCGGCCGAGCTGCGATCGTCACAACGAGCCCTCGCCGAAGAACGGGTGATACTCAAAGCCTCCGTGCGGGCAGAACTTGACGAAGAACGGATGAAGGTCAGTCAGGAACGCATGATGCTCGATGCGGAACGCGAGCGATTGCGTGTCCAGGCAGAGCGTGAACGTCAGGAACATGCCGATCGCCTTCAGGCGATTGCTGAGGAACTTAAGGCTGAACGCATACGGCTTGCGGAAAGAACTCGCGAAGAGCTCGCCGCTGAAATCAATTTGCTAAATCGCCAGAAGACGGAATGGGAACAGCAGCACGAAGCCCAGCTGGCGGAAATTCAGCAGCAAAGCGACGACCTTCAGCAACAGCGAGAGATGTTCGGTCAGCAGGTGGAAGCAGAACAGCAGCGGCTTCGCGAAGAGATCGAGAAGAAGCGGCAGGGGATACTGACCGAGCAAAGTAATCTGCAGCGACGTTATCGGTTTCAGTTTGAACATCTGACGCGTGCCAAGGAAGATCTTGAGACGGAACTTCGCGAATTCCGCCGTGAGCAACAGCTCTTTCGCAGTGAGCGACTGCGATTTCTGGAACAGCACCGTTTACGGTTTCGGCAGCTGGAACACGTGCGCCAGCTGCTTCTGGAACGTGAAGGCTCCTTCGACCGTGAGACCCGCATTGTCGAACGGAGTCGCATGGCAGCCCTGGCGGATCTCCAGCGGCAGCAACAACGAAGTGAAGAAGTGAGAGATGCGATGCTCCGCGACATCGAAAGTCGACAGCGCCGCATCAAACAGCAGGAGGCCTCGCTGGCGGATCTGGTGGCACGTCTGGAAGAACGATCGCAACGACTGAACCGTCTCCGCGCTGAACTCGATCAGACCCAAAGCGAGATCCTCGAACAGCGGCTCGTTACAGAGGAGGCGCGTACACGCCTGGTGCAGGATGCCGCTTCAGCCGACGTCGCGCGTGCCTGCCTCGAACAGGCTCGTGGCGATGTGCAATCCTTCTTCGAACGACTCAGAAGTCACGTGGCGATGGAACGCGACAAAGTTGAACTAACCGCCGTTGATGTGGCTGAACGCCAGCAGCAGTTTCGTAACGATCGTGCCGAACTGGAACAATGGTTTGTCAAACGCGAAGAAGAACTTTCATTGCGCGTTGCCGGCTCTGTGGTGGATGAACAGCAACAGGTGATCGCCGGTATGCAAAACGAACTGGCCAAAATTCAGGATCGCTGGAAAAATGATCGGTGCGCGGCCGAACGGACAATTCGCGATTTACTGGACCAATTGACCGTGCGTGAAATGTGCGCCAGCGATGCCACCATGCAGTCACAGTCGCAACCCGCGCCACCGTCACGGGACGCGGCGTAAAAGGAGTTGTCTGTCAATGCCTCCAGGCAGTTCAGGTCCGCCGTTGACTGCCCTCAGGCACGCGATCCATTCCAAAGACTCAGTAGCCTGGATGATTCATAATCCCCGGCAGTGATTTCAAATCCCAGATCAGCAATCATCTGAAAATCGAGTTCAGCTTTTTGCCCCGGAGTCGTCAGGTAGTCGCTCACGAACATCGAATTCGCCGGGTACAGTCCCATCGCCTGCAACGAGCGAAGATTCACTTCCCGGCCGCCTGCAACTCGAAGTTCTGCACGCGGATTCGTCAGGCGAAACATGGCCAGAACCTTCAGACAGAATCTGGCGTCCAGCTGGTGGACAGATTCAAGTGGCGTGCCGTCAATCGAATTCAGAAAATTAACCGGAATCGATTCGACGTTGAGTTCCGCCAGCTTCATCGCCACATCGACCACATCTTCGTGAACTTCCCCCATCCCCACGATCATACCCGCGCACAGTTCCAGCCCGGCATTGCGACAAATGTCCAGGGTTTCCAGACGATCCCTGAACGTATGCGTCGTACAAATCTCATCATGGAATCGCTCACTCGTATTCAAATTGTGATTGACGCGATCGACTCCCGCCTCTTTCAGTTTGACAGCCTGCTCAGGTTTCAGCAGTCCCAGGCAGCAGCAGATATGCAGTCCAAATTGCTCTTTGATCTGACGCACAACGCCAGCCACATGATCCACCTCGCGATCCGTTGGCCCCCGACCACTGGCGACGATGCAGTAGGTCCGTGACTTGCTTTCTGCAGCCTTGCGCGCGCCGTCAAGCAGACGCTCCGCATTTAACATCGCGTATTTTTCGACCGGAGCCTCAGAGATCTTCGATTGCGAGCAATACGTGCAGTCTTCCGGACACAAACCACTTTTGGCATTTTTCAGATAGTACAGCTGGACCGTCTTTCCAAAGTAATGCCGCCGCACGCGATAGGCGGCATCAAGAATTGCCAGAAGGTCATCATCATCTGCCCTCAGGATCCGCAGCGCATCGTCGCGGTTCAACGGCCGGTCTTTCAGAACTCCCTCCGCTAATTGATACCAGGTCAACGGAGAAGTTTCACAGACGGCGGACACAGACATGATTTTCAACACTCCAGAACTAACGCGTCATAGTTTGTCGTCAGACAATTCGTATTCGATGGACGTCAGGACAAATTCCTGCCCCACTGAAATCCCGTTGCAGAACAGACATCCGTCACTGATACCGAAAATCCAGCCCAGCGCGACGACCCATTTGAGACTTTTCTCCGCAACACG